>CAZLFO010000062.1:0-4039 GCA_964558835.1 uncultured Gammaproteobacteria bacterium | reverse complement strand
ATATCTATAATAGTTGGTATAACTGAATTAGAGAATTTTTTATTAAATTTACATGACTAAACTCTTAAAATATCTTAAACCATATATTTGGCCATTATTAGCCTTAGTTGCCCTAACCTATGGCCAGGCGTCGGCTACCTTAGCTTTGCCAGACTATATGGCCAAAATTATTAATCAGGGAATCATGGGCCAGAACGTCGGAATGATTTTTCATAGTGGCTTGACCATGATTCTTATTACTATCGCCGGCGGATTAGCAATGTTGGGGGCGAGTTATTTGTCATCACGCATTGGTACGGGATTCGCTAGAGATTTGCGGAATATGGTTTTTGCTAAGATAGAAAATTTTTCCCTGGTTGAGTTTAATAAATTTTCCACTGCTTCGCTTATTACTCGTAGTACCAATGATATTCAACAAATTCAGCAAGTTACCATAATGCTTTGCCGTATCGCCCTATTAGCCCCGTTAATGGGTATACTTTCTACTTTTAAGGCTTATCGTTTAGCTCCATCAATGTCCTGGATTATGGCGGTAGCGGTACTGGCCTTAATTGCTATAGTGCTGGTGCTCTTTTATATAGTTATGCCTCAATTTACTAAATTACAGAAATTAGTAGATAAATTAAATTCAGTAACTAGAGAAATTCTTACCGGCCTGAGAGTTATTAGGGCTTTTGGCAAAGAAGAATATGAGGCTCAAAAATTTAATAAGGTTAACCAAGACTTAACTAGAATTCATCTTTTGGTTAATCGATTAATGGTTGTCCTTCAACCTGCCATGATGCTTATTATGAATTTTATGATGATTGCTATTGTTTGGTTTAGCGCGCATCATATTGAGGCTGGTAATTTACAGGTCGGCAATATGCTGGCTTTTTTACAATATTCCATGCAGGCTGTATCTGCCTTTTTAGTGATTTCCATTATTTTTATGAATCTTCCTCGGGCTGCAGTATCGGCCAAGAGGATTACTGAAGTATTGGAAACTGAATCTCAAATTCAAGATCCAGTTAACCCAGTAAAAGCTCCTAGGAGGGGTGGTAAGGTAGAATTTAGGAATGTTACCTTTACTTATCCTGGTGCTGCTGAGCCAGTTTTATATAATATTTCTTTTATTGCTCTGCCGGGTGAGACCACGGCCTTTGTCGGCAGTACTGGCAGTGGTAAATCAACAATTATTAATCTTATTCCTCGGTTTTATGACGCTACCAATGGGCAGGTTTTAGTTGATGATATAGATGTGCGGGCTATGAAACAAAAGAATTTGCGAGAACGCATTGGTTATGTATCCCAAAAAGCGATGCTATTTTCGGGCACTATTAAAGATAACATTATTTATGGTAATCCTCGTGCTAGCCAGGAAGAAATTTTACAGGCCGCTGCTACTGCTCAAGCTTTAGAGTTTATTAAGGAGTTGGAACAGACATTTGATAGCTCTATTGCTCAGGCCGGTAGTAATTTTTCTGGAGGGCAGAAGCAACGTTTAGCTATTGCCCGGGCATTGGCTAAAAATCCCGAGCTTTATCTTTTTGATGATAGCTTTTCGGCCCTGGATTTTAAGACCGATACAGCCCTGAGGCATGCCTTGAAGACAGAAGCTAAAGGTAAGACCGTTATTATTGTTACTCAACGTATTGCCACCATTATGAATGCCGATAAAATAATAGTGATAGACAAAGGCGAAATAGTGGGACAGGGTACTCATAAAAGTTTGTTACGGACCTGTAAGACCTATCGTGAAATTGCTGCTTCACAACTGGCGCCTGAAGAGCTAGCCAGATTTTAAGGTAAAATATTATGTCCCAAGATAAAGTAAAATCAAATACTACTTCTACTCATTTACCGCCTCAAGGACTACGACTAAGTGGGTTGGGTCATCAACGCGGCAGGGGAATGCGGGGTCTTGTGGAAAAGCCTGAGGATTTTAAAGGTACAATGCGCAAACTTATTAAATATTTAAGACCATATTACGTTTCTATCATTTTGGTTTTATTTTTAGCCATGGCTAGCACTATTTTTAGTGTCATCAGTCCTAAAATATTGGGTGACATTACTAATAAAATTGTTGATGGCTTGAAGAATATTACTCAAGGAGGTATTGATTTTTCCGCCATTCTCCACTTAATAACAATTTTAGTCGGTATTTATATAATCAGCGCTTTATGCAGTTATCTGCAGGGCTGGCTTATGGTGGGAATTACTCAAAAAGTTACCTTTAATTTAAGAAAGAGTATTTCTTTAAAAATTAATCGTTTACCCTTGCGTTATTTTGACAGTCAGAATCATGGAGATATTCTTAGCCGAGTAACTAATGATGTAGACACTATCAGTCACAGTTTTAATCAAAGCTTGACTCAAGTAGTTACCGCCGTTACCACTATTGTTGGCATTCTCATAATGATGATTATTATTAGTTGGCAGTTAACTTTAATTGCCGTCATTATTTTGCCGCTTGGTTTTTTATTAGCGAGGCTAATCATTAAAAAATCACAGAAATATTTTTTTAATCATCAGGTTTCTTTAGGAGCAATCAATGGTCATGTAGAAGAAATGTTTTCTGGCCATACTATTGTTAAAGCTTTTAATGGTGAACAGCAATCTATTACTACTTTTCGTAAGATTAATAATGAACTGTATAACAATGCCTGGAAATCTCAATTTTTTTCTGGTATTTTGCACCCCATAATGAATTTTTTGGATAATGCTAGTTTTGTAGCAGTATCAATACTTGGCGGGTGGTTAGCTATTAAAGGCAGAATAACCATTGGTAGCATTCAGGCCTTTATTCAGTATCTTAATCAATTTAATCGTCCTATTACCCAAATGGCTAGTGTGGCTAATGTTTTTCAGTCTACTGCCGCTGCCGCTGAAAGAGTATTTGAATTTCTAGAAGAAAAGGAGGAAATACCAGATCCACTCCAGCCCGTTGAGTTGAAAAAGGTGAAAGGTGCTATAGAGTTTGTTAAGGTAAGTTTTGGCTATTTGCCTCAGAGAACAATCATTAATAATTTTACTGCCAGTATTAAACCAGGACAAAAAGTAGCGATTGTTGGACCAACCGGCGCCGGTAAAACTACTATAGTTAATTTACTAATGCGTTTTTATGATGTAGATAGTGGCGCTATTAAAATTGATGGAGTAAATATAAAAGATTTAAGACGTTCGGATCTCCGCAAGCTTTTTGGCATGGTATTACAGGATACCTGGCTTTTTAGCGGTACGATTGCAGAAAACATTGCCTATGGTAAAACCAACGCTTCTCATGAAGAAGTAGTGAGGGCGGCTCAGGCAGCTTATGCTGATCATTTTATTCGTACTCTGCCTGGAGATTATCAGCTAGAAATTAGTGAGGCAGCAGATAATATTTCTCAAGGTGAGAAGCAACTTTTAACTATAGCGCGGGCTATTGTAGCCAATACTCCAATGCTTATTTTAGACGAAGCCACCAGCTCAGTAGATACTCGTACCGAAATTTTAATTCAGGCGGCTATGGATAAAATGATGGAGGGCCGGACTAGCTTTATTATTGCCCATCGACTATCCACTATTCGTAATGCTGATTTAATTTTAGTAATGCGTGACGGTTGTATTGTAGAGCAGGGGACGCATAAGCAATTGTTAGCACAAAATGGATTTTATACTGCTTTATATAATAGTCAATTTGTGGTGTAGTAGATTTATGGCTTTAGTTAAGCAGAGACAGGAGCAGTAATGTTATCCAGCTGTTATTTATTGATACTTTTCTGTAGTAAAACGATAGAGAACGATTTTTTCTTGGGAGAGATTAATGCCGGCTTTTTGGCAGACAATCATAATTTGTTTTTCTACAGTATCTACTCCTTCCAGGTCAGGTAAAAGGAGGCCAGTTTTGCGGTGGTCAGGAGTGGAGACAATTACTCCATATTTTTTAGGGTTTAAATCGGCAATATCTCGGATTTGTTCCGGTTGACCTAAAATAGAAACAGTATAGACAAGATTGGGCAATTCACTTTTTTGGATAGGCATAAAACGATAATCTTCAGTAGCGGCGGCTATAGCG
>CAZLFO010000061.1:0-4168 GCA_964558835.1 uncultured Gammaproteobacteria bacterium | reverse complement strand
CCAATCCAGGACAAATAGCCTCAGACAATAGAAAAACCCCCAGGCCCACCGAAAGCCAGCCATAAAAAAAATCATTCAATTGAAGACAAGTTTGTCGATTAATTTTCATATTAGCTTTTTAGCTTGGACCATAAAAATTGAAGTCTATGCCCTATAGCTTGCCATAAATTAGAACCGCTTAATTTAACCTGAATTTCTTCAATAGTCAAGGGGGTTGTAGATAATTGCTTACCACCAACAGCAATAATAAATTGGTAACCATCGCCGGGTTGCCAAAAAGCATCTTTAAGCGGTAAAACAGCCGAAGCTTCACAAATTTGCTCATCGCAATTTGGTGTTTGGTAATTAGCCGCCACGAAATTAATATCTGAATTGTTATCTAAAACACTCTCTAGCCGACGCGGATAAGGATTAAATACGCTAGAAGATAAAGAAAACATACCACTACCATTAAGCTGGATATCACCGCCTCGCCCTTTTATCTGGCTAATGGGACTATTGGTAATTATATGATATTGTTCATAAGTATTGTCCAAGGACAAAGACTGACCGCCAACACTAATAACCTGACGACTAGTGGGCTCAATCGTTTGTGCTGTCAGTTCAGGAACATCAGTCCAAATCTGCCAAGAAAAATCTGGACTAAAAACAGGCCATATTTGGTCTTGCCAGCTAAAAATAGCTTGTTTGGTGGCTAGAGTAAATAAAATTTTAGAGCTAGCCTTAATTTCTACCCTATAAACCCCAGCCCCGGGGGAGCTAATAACTATTTCTTGGTCTACCCGGTCCTGGTCTACAGAAAAACGAGATGATTGTCTCCTAAGATTACTAGGGTCATAAACATTAACTTCCACCACTTGTTCGTCGGCTGTCAACGGCTTAATACTATCGCTAGCTGCTGATAAACGCCAAGCTAGACTCTCGCCTTCTCCCACATAAACAATTAACTGCTGACTACCACGCCACTGGCCTGGCAATTCTTGCCAATTAGTATTAGCCTGGTAATTATCTGGTATTGACGTTGTAACCAGCGGCCAAGAAAAATTATACAGAGCTAGTTGCGAAGCTGGCGGAGGATTATCAATAAAATCTTGCCAACTTAAATATACTGGCTGTTTCTGCCATAGACGGTATGACCCGTCCGCCACAGAAGGCCAGCTTAAATTATTAAGAATAGGATTATTAAGAGGCTTAGTAATATATCGCCAATGAGCCCGATCTACCAATACACCAACTTCTAGAGGAAAATCAGCAGAGCGGCGCCATTTAATAGTTATTTCAGCTTGACTAAACCGCCGAGTCGGCCGCAGGTAAAAATAGCCAGGCTCACCTATCATTATAAGGTCCTGGCTAGACGTGGCCCATCTTTCAGGCGGTCTAAACTTATGAAGAAAATAATTACCTTCCAAATCTTTTACCCGATAGCTAGCTATTCCCGTCGGCCTTACAGCTAAATACAATAAAATAAGCCAAACAATAATTAGGCCTAACCAAAAAAATTTTTGCCATAATTGAAGCTGTCGCCACCTCTTTAACATATATCAAACATTGAATATCTTAGTGAATATAGGGCAGTAGATAGGTAATAACTATAAATAGCGCCCAATTTATGTTATTATAGCACAATATGAGAAGAAAAAAATTAACAACTATTTTATGGTTAGTATTGTGGCTAATAGCTATAATTATTATTATAGCTATTAATTATTATAATCGACACCTCATAATCACTAACTATAAAATTAACGATCCCCGCTGGCCAGTGACATTAAACGGCTGGCGTTTAGTCCAGCTATCAGATATCCATAATCAGGCTACTGAAGGGCCAGGAAATGAAAAAATAATCAGCTCGGTCCAAAAACTTCAACCTAATATAATTACCATTACTGGTGATTTATTTGATGGAGATAGAACAAATATTCCTAATAATCTTAAGCTAGTACAAGACTTAACCTCTATTGCTCCAGTCTATATGGTCCTAGGAAATCATGATTTTGCCAATGACGATTATATAAAATTAACACAGTTGGTAGAAGAAAACGGAGCTCAGATTATTCGCAATGAACTAGTTACTATTAACGACCAAACTACACCAATAACTATCATCGGCCTAGATGACCCAGCGGCCTGGGGTGGGCCATTTAGCTATAAAGCTCAAGCGCGACTAACAGCTCAAACCTTAAATACAATAATGGCTTCACCTAAATTTAACTCTACTTCTCCCCGCCTTATTTTAGCCCACCGGCCAGAATTATGGCCTCAATATATATTAGCTAACCCTCTGGTTATTCTCTCAGGCCACACCCATGGCGGTCAAATTCGTCTCCCTTTAATTGGAGCTATCTATGTGCCCAATCAACCACTGCTACCCCAATATGATGAGGGTATTTTTACTATAGCTAATAGCTATCTCATTATTAACCACGGCCTTGGTAATAGCTTTATTAATTGCCGTTTTAATAATTATCCCGAAATAGTAACTATTGATTTCTATCACGAATGACGAATACGATCTAGCAGTCTTACAAGATCGTCATCATCACGAAACTTAATTTTAATCTCTCCGCCCCGTCCCTCGCGGACAATTTTAACCTGAGCCTGTAAAAACTCCCGCAGAAGAAATTCTCGGCCTCGGTCATTATTTTGAGGAGTATTATTATGAGAAGCTGCCGCACTCCGCAGATGTCGTACTGCCTTGGCAGTCTCGGTTACCGTGGTGTGCAAATCCATCTGAGTTAAAGCCTCACCCTGCTTATGAGGCTCCAGGCCAGCTAAAATTTTAGCTTGGCCTACGCTAATTTTTCCAGTCCGTAGGGCTTCCTTAGTCTCGGAGGGTAAATTCAACAGGCGTAGCATGTTGGTGATACTAGAGCGACCCTTACCTAAACTTCTAGCTAATTCATCCTGTGTTAAATGAAACTCATCTAATAACTGACGATAAGCTTTAGCTTCTTCTAAGGGGTTAAGATCCTCTCGCTGAATATTTTCAATTAAAGCTAAAATCAACTTCTCTTCTTGATCAGCTGAACGAATAATTACTGGGACCTGCTTAAGACCAATTAATTTAGCAGCCCTAAGACGACGCTCTCCGGCAATTAGTTCATAACCTACTGCGGTTTTAGCCACAATCAAGGGCTGTAGAATACCACATTTTTTAATAGAATCGGCTAATTCTTGTAGACTCTCAGGCGCAAAATCCTCTCGTGGCTGTCGTGGATTAACTTCAATTAAATCAACCGCCAAATAAGTAATCCGCTCACTATCTAGAGGGGTAGTAGCTGGGCTACTACTTAAAAGAGATTCTAGGCCACGGCCTAATCCTGATGATGACATATATTATTTTAAGGCTAAAATTTCTTTGGCTAAAGCCTCATAGGCCCTACTGCCGCTTGAGTGTTTATCATAATCAACAATAGACCGGCCATAACTAGGAGCCTCAGCTAAACGGACATTACGAGGAATAACTGTCTTAAAAACACGATTAGGAAAAAACTGTTCTACCTCTTTAAGAACAGCCCGAGCTAAACGGTTACGCTGGTCATACATGGTCACTACCGCTCCCAAAATACCTAAATTAGGCTTAAGATGAGTCTGGATTAAACCAATAGTATCTAACAATTGTTTCAAACCTTCTAGGGCATAATACTCTGCCTGCACTGGAATTAAAAGATGCGTCGCGGCCACTAAACTATTAATAGTTAATAATCCTAATGACGGCGGACCATCAATAATAATATAGTCAAAATCAGCTTGAACCGGTTCCATGGCTTGGGCTAGCTTAAATTCACGTTTTTCTAAATTAACTAACTCTACACTAGCGCCAGCTAAATTAATGGTTGACGGCGCCAATAAATAACCATTGGGCGAATCAACAATAATATCAGACATAGACCGTTGGCCAACTAATGCTTCATAGATACCTGATGATAACTCAGCCGGTAAAAGACCAGAGCCAGAGGTAGCATTAGCCTGGGGATCAATGTCTATAAGTAAAACCCGGCGGCCCATTTTAGTAAAATAAGCAGCCAAATTAACCGCGGTGGTAGTTTTACCTACCCCGCCTTTTTGATTAACAATGGCAATTGTTTTAGACATGGGGGATTATTACTTAGGTATTATAGCGAATTGCCATTTTTTTGACAATTTTATTTCTCTCCTTTATAATAAT
>CAZLFO010000060.1:0-4178 GCA_964558835.1 uncultured Gammaproteobacteria bacterium | reverse complement strand
GTGTATAAGTTTTATGATTTATATGGAGGAAACGAACGCTCTGTTTTGTCAAGAGAAGATTGGCATTCAGATAATATCTTAGATCGTTGGATTGTTGGTCGTCTTTACCAACTATTGGGAGAAATTAATGAAGCCATGATGGCTTATAATTTACCTAAGGCCGTACGGCCGCTTAGTCTTTTTGTTGACGATCTTTCTGGTTGGTATCTACGTCGTTCCCGCAGTCGCTTTAAAAACGGGGAGTCTCAGGATAAGGCTTCGGCTGTTATTACTACTAGTTATATATTACAGCATTTATCTTTAGCTTTAGCACCATTTACTCCTTTTTTGGCCGAGGCTTTGTGGCAGAAAACCACCGGTTTTAATTATAAGCACAATGATAAGTCAGTGCATCTGCTTAATTGGCCTAGTGATTTATTGGTGGATGAGGGAGTTTTGGCCGAGATGGCGGCAGTGCGGGAAATTGCTGAATTAGCTTTAGCTCAGCGTGATGCAGCGGGATTAAAAATTAGACAAGTATTGCCTAGTCTTACTATTAAGGGGCCAGCCGATCGTTTATCGTTGATTAGCTCAGCAGGTTTAGATATTTTAGCAGATGAACTTAATGTTAAACATATTATTACTGAAGCACATAAGATTACAGGCTGGGAAGTAAGCCTAGATACTACTTTGACGCCTGAGCTAATACGAGAAGGTTTGGCTCGTGAGTTGGTTCGGCATATTAATTTACTTCGTAAGGAATCCGGGCTTAGTTTGTCGGACCGGACAATTATTTATTGGCAGACCACTAGTCCGCTAGCTAAATTAACCTTAGATGAGTTAGCCGGGACTATTGCTAAAGAGACACTTAGTGCTAAACTAGAGGCAGGACGGCCTGATCAGTTTTTGGCTCATAAGACCATTCATTTAGATGATGGGGCGCTAGAAATTATGATGTCTAAATTTAATTAAATATTAAATAAATACAATTTTATGAGGTTAGTGCTTTACATTTTACTAGTAATTATTGCCATTTTTATTATTTGGCTTATTGCTGTCTACAATGGCCTGATTGCTAGTCGTCATCGTTTAGCTGAAGCTTTAAGTGATATTGATGTTCAGTTAAAGCGACGTTACGATCTTATTCCTAATTTAGTAGAAACGGTTAAAGGTTATGCCTCTTATGAGCAGGAGACTCTTGATAAAATTGTTGAAGCTCGCAATAACGCTATGTCGGCTCATGACAGCGGTGATAAAGAAGGCGAAAAAGCGGCGGAAAATAATTTGTCTGGCTTACTAAAAAATTTGTTTGCTTTAAGTGAAAATTATCCTGACCTTAAAGCTAACCAAAATTTTTTGGAGCTCCAGCGTGAGCTTACCGACACTGAAGACAAAATTCAAGCTGCCCGGCGTTTTTATAACAGTAACGCCCGTGACTTTAATATTAAATTACAGGTATTTCCTACTAATTTGGTAGCGAAAAAATTAGGTTTTGCCCCGGTAGAATTTTTTGAGATTACTGATAAGACCGAAAAAGAAGAAGTTAAAGTTAAGTTTTAATATTATGAATCTATACACTCATATTAGCGCCAATAAACGTAGTAGCTGGTTGTTGATTATTATTAATGGAGTTTTACTTTTGGCTCTGGGTTGGGTGCTTAGCCAAGCCGCTAATGATTATATTTGGTTTTATATTGCTTTAATTTATTCTTTAGTGTCTAGTTTAGTGGGTTATTTATGGGGGGATAAGGTAGTGTTAATGAGTAGTAAAGCCAAGTTGGTTGACCGTACTGCTGCGCCAGAGCTCTACCGCTTGGTAGAAAACTTATGCATAACCGCTGGTTTACCGACTCCTAAGATTTACATCATTAATGAAGCTGCTCCTAACGCTTTTGCTACCGGACGAGATCCTAAACATGCGGCCATCGCTGTTACTTCAGGACTTTTAGCTAAATTAGATAAAGCTGAGCTTGAAGGGGTTATCGCTCATGAGCTGTCTCATGTTGGCAATCATGATATTTTGTTGGCTACTTTAGTATCAGTAGTGGTGGGAGCGGTAGCGCTTTTAGGTAATTGGTTTGCCCGTTGGTCTTTTTGGGGTGGTCATCGACGTTCTAATAATGATGAAGCAGGGCAAATATCGGTTATTATGTCTATTATTGCTATAGTGTTGGCTATTTTAGCCCCTATTGTCGCTCAGCTAATTCAGCTAGCTATTTCGCGTCGCCGGGAATTCCTAGCTGATGCTGATGGTGTTCTTTTAACTCGTTACCCCGAGGGACTCATTAGTGCTTTAAAAAAAATTAGTGCCGATCCTCAGCCGCTTTCAGTAGCTAATGAAGCCACCGCTCATTTATATTTTGCTTCACCCTTTGATAACAAAAAACGGACACCGTTACTAGCTAAAATGTTTATGACCCATCCGCCAGTTGAAGAGCGAATTGCTGCTTTAGAAAAAATAAGTATTTAATATGGTTGACCCTGATTTACCTAAAGATCTTAGTAAAAGTGATAGCATAGCGGCTAGCGGCTTAAAAGAAGTATGGCGCGCTGAAGAACAAGAGCATCGGCGGCATAAATTTTTTCTCATTGCTGGTATTTTGTTGGTAATTATAGTAATTGGGGGATTAGGGTTTATTAGTTGGCCCTATTTCCAGGGTCAAGTTTCTAATTATTATGAAAAGGTAAGTAAGGAGATCAAGAGTTGGCCAGCTAAATATGGGGCTTGGCAGAAAAAAAATGAGGAAGCTATTATTAAAGGTGAATTTATAAAATAACATATATATGACTACTAAGGAAATTTATGATTTAGCTATTCATTTAGGGATTGAAGCTGATTTAAGAGGTCGTCAAGCAGTAATAGAGCATCAACATTATATTAAGAATAAGTATCGCCGTTTATCTAAAGAAGACAAAGCTAATTTTGATCTAGAGAAATTAACTAATCCTTATGCTGACAGTCGGTTATTAGTAGATACTGGACGAGGGGATATTAAAAAAATTTTAGTGGGTATTGACATGGAAGGTCCAGAATTGCTAGCCGCAAAATGGTTAGGGGATATTGATTTAGTAATTTCTCATCATCCGGAAGGGCTAGGACTGGCCGGACTGTCTGAGGTTATGGACTTGCAGGCTGATGTTTTAGCGCAATACGGTATCCCCATTAATATTGCTGAATCAGTTATTAGACCAAGAATTGAAGAAGTACATCGGGGTGTATCACCAGCTAATCATAATCGGGCGGTAGATATGGCTAAACTTTTATCTTTAGATTATATGTGTCTTCACACGCCGGCAGATAATTTAGGAGCTCGTTATTTGGTGGATCTCATTGCTAAAGAGGAGTCGCAATTAAAGCGAGTTGGTGATTTATTGAAACTTTTATCTAGCATTCCTGAATATGCTCAGGCTATGAAATATAAGGCAGGTCCCATATTATTTGCCGGACATAAAGATAGTCATTGCGGTCGGATTGCGGTAACTGAATTTACTGGTGGAACGAGTGGATCTAAAGATATTTATGAAAAAATGGCTAATTTTGGCATTGGCACAGTAGTGGGGATGCACATGAGTGAGGAACACCGGCGGGAGGCGGAGAAAAATCATATTAATGTAGTCATTGCCGGCCATATGGCTAGCGATTCACTAGGTATGAATTTATTTTTAGATAAATTAGAGGAGCAGGGGATTAATGTTGTGCCTACTTCAGGCTTAATTAGAGTTAAACGACCATGCTAGCCTTTATTAGGGGAAAAGTTATAGCTAAACGTTTAGGGTCAATTATTGTAGAAAACAATAATCTTGGCTACCAGATTATGGTGGGCGAGAAAATTTGGGAAGAGGCTAGTATTGGGGGGACTAGTGAATTATTTTTACATCATCATTTAAGAGAGGACAGCGATGAACTTTATGGCTTTGCCGATATAGAGACTTTATCTTTATTTGAACTTCTTCTTTCAGTCTCAGGTATTGGTCCTAAATCAGCATTAAATATTTTGTCGCTAGCTGATATTAGAGACGTGCAACAGGCTATTATTTTAGGCGATGAAGTTATGCTGACCAAGGTATCCGGTATTGGCCGTAAGACAGCGGAACGGGTGATTTTAGAGTTAAAACATAAAATTGCCAGCTTGCCTGATAATCTTTTGGGGAATAATGCTGGCAGTACTAACGAGGACGATCTTGAAGCTTTGATTGCT
>CAZLFO010000059.1:0-4210 GCA_964558835.1 uncultured Gammaproteobacteria bacterium | reverse complement strand
AACTAGCAGAATTAAATTTGCCTTTTATTATTGAGCAAATTTTACATAATCGTGGTTTAGATAAAGCAGTGGAAATTCGTCAATTTTTGGGTCTGGAATCATTTTCGGCTGACTTAGGAGATTTTAGCCAATTATCTTTAGCAGTGGAAATAATTGTTAAGCATATTAAGGCTGGTAATTTAATTGTAGTATATGGCGATTATGATGCGGATGGTGTTACTGCCTGTACAATTTTATTAGAAACTTTAGCTGTTCTAAAAGCTAAAACTAGAATTTGGATACCCGATCGGGTAACCGAGGGTTATGGACTTAATACCACAGCTATTGATGAGATAGCTAAGTGGGGAGCTAAACTTATTATTACTGTAGACACTGGCATTCGTAATAAAGAGGAGGTTGCTTACGCTCAAAAGAAAGGGTTAGAGGTTATTGTTACTGACCATCATCGGGAGTCGCCCGAGCCGAGTGAATGGCCGGATTGCCCGATTATTAATTCAACCATGGCTAGAGAGAAGTATCCGTGTAAGTTTTTAGCCGGTGTGGGGGTAGCCTATAAGTTAGTGCAAGCCATATTAGAACGGTCTACTCTATCTGATAATCAGAAGAAAATATTAGAACGTCGTTGTTTAGATTTAGTCGCTTTAGGTACCATTGCTGATTGCGTACCACTGCTAATGGAAAATCGTCAATTAGTTAAAGAGGGAATAGAAATGATGAACACCCGGCGGCGCATAGGCATTGAAGAATTAGTGCGAGTGGCTCAAATCAGTGGAGATATTAATGAATGGAACATTAGCTGGCAGTTAGCGCCACGTATTAATGTAGCTGGTCGGCTAGATCATGCTAATTCAGCTTATCGTCTATTAACTACTTCTGATCAAGCAGAAGCCAGCCAGATAGCTAATGATTTAAATCAAAAAAACAATGAACGTCAGCAGAAAACCCAAGAGATTGTAGATTTTTGTTTAAGCGAACTATTAGAATTACAAGCTGATGATAGTTTATTGGTATTTATTAGTCCGCGTCAGAATCCTTGGCCGGAAGGTATTATTGGTTTAGTGGCTGGGCGATTAGCTGAAAAAACAGGAAAACCAGTTTTAGTAATTACTAAAAGCGAGCAGGGATATAAAGGATCAGGACGTAGCAATATAGCCAATTTTAGCCTTATTGCTCTATTAGAAGAAGTAGCCAGCGACCTAGATCGTTATGGAGGTCATGCTGGTGCCTGTGGTTTTAATTTAAAGGTCCAACAGTTACCCAATTTTTTAACTGATATTAAGAAATTAGCTGTTAAAAAATTAGCTAAGTTAGATTTGCAGCCCAAATTGTTTATTGATAGTGAATTACCCGTTAGCGCTATAGATATGAGTATTGCAGAGTGGATAGAAAGATTAGCGCCGTTTGGCCAAGCCAATCCTGAACCGAAATTTGTAGCTTATCATGAAATAATTGACGATGTTAATACAGCCGGTATTAGCCAGCAACACCTTAAATTGCGTTTTGGTAATTATTGGGCGTTGGCTTTTGGGCAGGCTGAGAGTTATAGTGATTTGCATCCTGGTCAAGTTGTTGATATAGTGTATAGTTTAGGAATTAATCGGTATAATAATCATGCTGAGCCGCAGTTAAAAATTATTGATCTTCGTCGGACTGATAATAAAAGTGATTAAATTATATGACTAAAAAATTTGTTCATCAGAGTTTAATTAGTTATACTGATGGCGGAGCGCGAGGTAATCCCGGGCCAGCCGGTATTGGTGTAGTTTTAAAGACAAAGGAAGGCAAAACGGTGGGAGAATGGTCTAAATTCTTAGGGACAACAACTAATAATCAGGCGGAATATAAGGCCTTGATACTAGCCTTAGAAGAGGCCAGGGCTTTGGGAGTAGAGGAATTAGAATGTCGGCTAGATAGTGAACTGGTAGTCAAACAACTGCAAGGCGAATATAGGGTTAAACATCCTGATCTTAAACCACTATTTACACAAGTATTGAGCTTGCTTTCCCATTTTAAAAATGTTAGTTTTAATTATATTCCCCGAGATTTAAATAAGGAGGCTGATCATTTAGCTAATCAGGCCATGAATCAGTGGACAAATAAGACACAGAAGGACACATAGCTCAGTTGGTTAGAGCGTACGGTTCACATCCGTAAGGTCACAGGTTCAAATCCTGTTGTGTCCACCAATCGTATTTTAGCGGTGTTTGTTGGAAAAAAGTTAGAATTCATTTTATTTGAAGTATAATTTACTTGGCTATTAATCTTCATCATTATGGAACAAAAGGGTAATGGGTGGGTAATTGCCCTCGTTATCATCACCGCAGTTGTTGTCGGTGATGGAGTTTATTGGTGGCAACAAAGTAAAGTTCAAAAAGAACTTTTTGGGGTAACTATTGATACAACCGAAATAACAACTGCAGATAAAAAGGAACCCAAAGAACCACTGTCTTATTCAACAAGTGGCGTCCCTGTTTCTGTTTCTAAAGAGATTGCCTCACTTGATTATACTGCCGAAATAACAACTGCAGATAAAAAGGAACTGTTCCAATTGCAGCAATTAGGGTTACCTTTGGGGTTTCGCTCTAAGGCTGTTTGGTGGGAGAATTACCTCATAAGTAATTATGCCAACAACTATGAGAAAAATAAGAAGTTTGCAAGCTGAAATAATAGCTAGGAAGCAAGATATTTTAGATAAATGTCTTAATAAAAAGATAGAATGCTATGTAGGGGGGGGGAGTTCTTATCTATGTATGAACAGTTTTTCTCCCGATTTAAGCGTGAATATCTGAAGTATTGAATATATAAGTCTGTGAGACGGCTAAATCAAATAGAACGACCACCATAGGGGAATTAGCCAACTATTTCTCTCAATTAGGTATCTCTTTAAATCCAACGACAGTCTACCGGATACTTAAGCGTTATGGGATAAGATATTCACTGATCTATGAATATAAACCTAAACCTAAGAATGAATTATATTGTTTAGAAACCCCGGGGTTAGAGTTACAGATGGATGCTGGCTATCCTTTCGGCCGAGGTCGTCAGATAGCTTGTTTTGACGCTATTGATGATTGTTCTAGATTAGTTATCGCTAAATTGTATGAACGAGAGAACGCAGCTACTGCTATAGATTTTGTCAGATACCTCATCAATAAAGCGCCATTTAGGATAGAACGAATAAAAGTGGATAATAGATATGGTAAAGAGCTTAAAGTATTTTGCGCTGCCATGGGGATAGAAGTAGTCACAATACAGGCTTACCATCCTCAAGAGAACGGTAAGATTGAGAGATTTCATAAGACGCTTAAAGAAAATTTTTTCTTTAGATATTGTGGTTTTAATGACAGCCTGGAAGAGATGCAATATGGCCTAAATAGATGGTTAGAATACTACAATGAAAGAAGGAAACATTATGGTTATGGTATGAATGGATTAACCCCACAACAGAAATTAGCTGGTAGTCTGTTTAACTCTACTCTATTTGTTTAATCCGACCGGAAAAGGTAACATTAACCCTGCAAGCGTACATATCTTGACAAACTCATTATAATGTGCTATTATAAATCAATATTTAGATTGTCCTTTTAAAAGTTAATATAAGCCAACCAATGGCGAAGAAAGAAGGGGAGTAACATGAAAAAGATTATCCTGGCCGGTCCGCCCAGGTCCGGCAAAAGTTGTCTGCGTGAGGGTCTGAAACAGGCTATCCGCGCAATTCCTGGTGCTCCCTACCCTTATGTCATTACGGCTTGTCCGGATGGCGAGGGTGCGTGGTTCCAGGAAACTGTGAATCACGATCCGGAGCTCGCTACGGCGTGTAAGGCGGTCTATAAAGCCAAATTTACGCCGGAGTTCGTGGATCGTGTCAAGACTTCGGTCGAGAAGTGTTCACTTGAGCTGACGCTTATCGATATCGGTGGAATCACATCCGTCGAGAATGAAGTGATATGCTCGGGGGCCACGCACATCGTAATCCTCGCTGGCGATACCAGCAAGATTCCGGAGTGGCGTGAATTTGCAAAAAAAATTGGTCTCACCGTGATTGCCGAAATTTATTCGGATTATTACGGAACAGAGGATAAAGTTGAGGGCATTGGCCAAGATGGAGTCCTCCGGGGGTCGGTTCATCACCTTGAAAGAGGTGAGTCGGTCGCCGAGAGACCGATGATTAAGGCCCTTGCCGAATTTTTGGTGGGAATAATATAATTTA
>CAZLFO010000058.1:0-4263 GCA_964558835.1 uncultured Gammaproteobacteria bacterium | reverse complement strand
TCTGCAAAATCAGTATCAATGTCGGGCATAGATACGCGCTCAGGATTTAAAAAACGTTCAAAGAGTAAATCATAGGCTATAGGGCAAAGTTCAGTAATACCAATTAAATAACAAACAAGGGAGCCAGCCGCGCTACCGCGCCCTGGACCAACAACAATAGCCTGACTTTTGGCCCAATTAATAAAATCAGCCACAATTAAAAAATAATCAGGAAAACCCATTTTATCAATAATCTCTAGTTCATACTCTAACCTTTCCCGATAAACAACATCAATCTCGTCATAAGTTTTACC
Source organism: uncultured Gammaproteobacteria bacterium (assembly GCA_964558835.1). Taxonomy (GTDB): domain Bacteria; phylum Patescibacteriota; class Patescibacteriia; order Patescibacteriales; family Patescibacteriaceae; genus UBA1359. Next base: position 3,970 of record CAZLFO010000058.1, on the reverse strand, counting down.
ATAACGCTTTACTAACCCCTCTAAACATAATTGCCGTAAATAACTTTGTGCTGTAAACCCCTGGGGTACATCAAAATGCGGTAGCAACACCTCATTCATTTTTAACTCTAAATTACATGCCTCAGCAATTTTTACAGTATTGCTAATAGCTTCAGGAGTATCTGCAAAAGCTTGAGCCATATCTTCTGGAGAGCGAAACGAATAATCATCATCTAACATATTCATACGACCGCTATCTTGCTTTTTGTGTTTAGTCTGCAAACATAAAAGAACATCCTGTACTTCACGATCTGCGGCTCGTAAATAATGAACATCGTTAGTAGCAACTATGGGAATCCCTGTCTCTCTAGATAACCGGATAAGTTCTTTATTGGCTGCCACTTGATCAGGTAAATTAGGATGGGCTTGAAGTTCTAAATAATAATTGCCCTCGCCAAACAGTTTATTATGAGCCATAGCTCGCTCTTTAGCTTGGTTATATTTACCAGCTAAAATTAGCCGGGGAATTTCTCCTGAAAGACAAGCGCTTAGGGCAATTAATCCCTCGCTATATTTTTCTAAACACTCCCAATCAATGCGAGGTTTATAATAAAAACCCTCCAAGTGACCAATGCTTACTAACTTTAATAAATTGTGGTAACCTATCTCATTTTTAGCTAATAAAATTAAATGGTAACTCCGCTCCGTTTGACTACGTTTATCATGGCGCGAATTAGGGGCAACATAAAACTCCACCCCAATAATTGGCTTAATACCGGCCTTACGGCATTTCTGGTAAAACTCTATCGCCCCGTACATAGCTCCATGGTCAGTTAAAGCAATCGCTGGAGCATTATGTTCCTTGGCCATATTTATAAGCTCATCAATCTTACCTACTCCGTCAAGTAAAGAATAATGGCTATGAACATGGAGATGGACAAAAGTCGGTTGAGGCATGGGGGTCAATAATTATAATCAAGATAGCTCCAGTATAACAAAAACCACCCCACTTGTCATCTACATTTTTTTTGAATAAAAATAGACTCAACTTGTTAAAATTTGCCAATATTCTTGAGCGGTTTTCTCCCAACTAAATTGCTGCGCCCATTCTAAACCATTATGAGATAATTCCTTAGCCAACTCTTCATTTAATAAAATCTGCTCTATGCTTCGAGCTAGAGCGTTAACATCAATAGGATCAATTAAAATAGCAGCTCCGTCTCCCACCTCGGGCAAAGCAGTAACTGCTGAAGTAATAACTGGCCGACCACAGGCCATGGCCTCCAGAACTGGTAAACCAAAACCTTCGTAAAAAGAAGGGTAAACTACAACACTGGCTAAATTATATAAGGCCGGTAAAGCATCAGCTGGCAAATAACCAAGCCACCGTATAGCCTCCCGATAAGGCGATTCTTGCCACACCTTTCTGGCTAATCCCTGTCGCCAGCCATGACCACCAACAATAATTAATGGACAATCAAAATTTGGCCTTCTCTGACGAAAAATATTATAAGCTTCAATAAGGCTAACTAAATTTTTACGAGGCTCACAAGTAGCGAGCGACAAAATAAATTGCGCGGGTAGGTTATATTTATAACGACAATCCATTACTTGCTGACTGTTACTAGTTAAAGGCTGAAATTGCTGTCCTACCGCTGAATAAATAACAGTAATTTTATTTTCTGGCACTCCTAATAAATCTATAATATCTCGTTTTGTGCTCTCAGAAATAGCTATGATTTTATTAACTTTATTTGCCAATCGATTTAAGTGAAGACTAGCGTGCCAAAAACGGCGGCGCCAAGAAAAAAACTCAGGCTGACGAAGAAATGATAAATCATGAATAGTTAACACTGCCGGCGTTGTACCACTAAGCGGCGTAAAATTAAAATGCGGCAATAACCAAATATCAGCGGGACAATATTTATCCAGCTTGGGTTGATCTATAAGCCAAGCGGCGGCATTAATTAATTTATTAGGACATTGAAGCGGATACCAACAAACATTAGCTCTCTCACCCAGCCACTGCCATTGTCGCGGTTTTTGTTGCCAACTACTATAAAACAGCAGCCATTCTACCTCAGGATGGGCCTTAGTTAAGGCATTAATCAATAAACCCACATATTCAGGTATGCCGCTGACCTCTTTAGCCAAAAGTGGCCGAGCATCTACCGCCACTTTCATATATTACTTACCTCTAAAATCATTTAAAGCTCGCTCCACAAAATCTCGAAATTGGGCTTCAAAATGTTGTCGAGAAAACTGCTCAGCCTGATAGCGAATTACTGAAGTATCAAAAGATAACTGTTCAAAACGGTGCAGGGCTTCTGTTAAAGACTCTTTAGTTTGCTCCTGGAAAAAAACCCCGGTCTTTCCATCAACTACCGTCTCCAGGGCTCCACCCCGGCCATAAGCAATAACTGGCCGACCGCAGGCCATTGTTTCTACCACAGTAATGCCAAAATCTTCTTCTTGAGGATTTAAAAAGGCTCGACAATGTTGATAAAGCTCAGCTTTTTCACTGTCGCTAACTTGACCCAAAAATTCAATATTATGAGCCCCTTTGGCCATCTTTTTTAATCTAGGCAAATCTATACCATCACCAAAAATTTTCAGCGGCCAACCTAACTCTCGAAAAACTTCTACCACTAAATCAAAACGTTTATAGGTTACCACTCGACCACCAATTAAAAAATACTCACCCGCACCTTCACCTACCTTAAAATTATCTACTTCCACTGGCGGATAAATTACTTCACTCTGACGAGTATAATATTTTTTAATGCGCTTTTGTACTAATTGAGAATTGGCTACAAAATAATCTACTCGGCTAGCTGCCTGATAATCCCACACTCGCAGATAATTAAGACAAAGAGAAACAATCTTTTTAATAAACTTATTGTATTTCAGCTCGGCAATATATCGATGAGTATAATCCCATAGATATCTGGTTGGAGTATGACAATAGCAAATATGTGGTACGTCAATAGTAGTAATTACCCCCTTGGCAAAAGCACTGGCATCAGAAATGACAAGATCATAATCTGAAAGATCAAAAAATTCTACGGCCAACGGCATCCATGGTAAAAACCATTGATAATGCTTAACACCACCGGGAACACGTTGGATAAAAGAAGTTTTAATTACTCGACCAGAGAAATATTTATCGGCTTGCCGCCGCTCATAAAGTAAAGTATAAATATCGGCTGATGGATACATCTCTGCCAATACCCTTAAAACTCTCTCAGCGCCACCGTCCTGAGCTAAATGATCATGTACTAATGCTACCTTCATAATTACTCTGCCTGCCGATGACGAAAAACAGCCATCGGAGTTCTTAATAAAATACTAATATCTTTAGCCAACGACCAATTTTCAATATAATAAATATCTAATTTAACTTCTTCTTCAAAACTTAGATCTGACCTACCAGATACCTGAGCAAGCCCAGTAATACCAGGTTTTATTGTTAATACCTTTTTGTGGCGTTGTTCATATTTAGCTACCTCTTCTGGCAAATGTGGCCGCGGTCCTACCAGGCTCATCGAACCAATCAACACTAGAAAAAATTCTGGCAGTTCATCAATACTAAAGCGACGGATAAATTTACCCACCCGCGTTACTCGTGGGTCATCTTTAATTTTAACCACGGGTCCATCGCTGCGGATATTACGGTCAGCTAAAGATGTATAACGTAAGCTATCAGTACCAGGCACCATTGAACGAAATTTAAAATAACGAAATTTACGACCACCCTGACCAATACGATATAACGGCGAACCATCATCAAGACGGCTAAAAAAAACTGGCCCGGATGAATCCAACTTAATGGCTATTATGGTTAGCAAATAGAGTGGACTAAACAAAATAATAAAAAGAGTAGCAAAGATAATATCAAAAAGTCGTTTAGCAATTTTCCCCCAGCCATCTAGCGGTGTTTTTTTAACTTCTACAACCGGAATACCGGCAATTTCATCAACTTCAGTCTTTA
>CAZLFO010000057.1:0-4354 GCA_964558835.1 uncultured Gammaproteobacteria bacterium | reverse complement strand
TGGTCATTTAAGACTAGTAACGAAATTTGCCGTATTGATCATGTGGAGGTTGATCCTACTTCAGTATTACTTTCCGATATGCAAGCCAGTAGCACCATTAGGGCAACCGCCGTTGATTTTACTGGCCAGGTGTTGTCACCTTATCTTCAATATAATTGGGAGTGGTTATGGTCGGTGGGTAATTCAGCGGTGGTTCGATTAACTGCTGATGCTGAAGAGGCGGTATTACGACCACAAAATAAAAAAGACGCTGAGACTTATGCCCGGGCTACCGCCCAGGTTACTACTGATCAGGCGGCCGCTCCCGGAGCGTCGTTGCCTAGTTTTTCTGAAGATGTTTTGGTGAGAGTATTTCTATGTGCTAATCCTTGGCCTGCCCGCCAGTCAGATGGCAGTTGGCAGCCATGGACGGATACTACTACCAATATGCAATTTTATTACTGCCGTGATGGCCAAGGTGATAACCCAATAGCAGATTTGCCTGGTCTTAAAGTAATAACTAGCACTGATCCGCAAGCTAGCAGTTCGGCTTTTTATTTTTTCCGCTATCAGCCACCAACCACAGCGCCGGTTAACGTTAGTGCTTCAGCAGTACCAGCCGGGGGAGCCGTTCAATTAACATGGGATCCTTATTCTGGCGCTAGTGGTTATAAGGTGTATTATGGTTTAGCTAGTGGTCAATATTTTAGTGATCCGCTATATGTTAATAGCAGTAAGACTCAAGCTACAATTAGCGGCTTGATTAATGGACAGTTATATTATTTTGCTGTTTCAGCCATTTTGCAGGTTGATTTAACTACTTTTGCCGAAACGCCCGTTTCAATGGAGGCAGTAGTACGGCCTCAAGACACAGTAGCACCGGCAGCGATTCATTGTTTAAAACAGGTTCCAGGTAAAAATCGTTTAGATTTAACCTGGCAACGCAATCAAGAAGACACCGTAGGTTATCGGGTGGAATATAAGGCCAAAAATACGACAGGCGTTGGTCAAATTTTATTAGTGGATCAGCCTGTTGGTGGCACGGAAGTAAGAGCCTCGATTGTTGGTTTAATAGACCCTCAAAATATTAGTGTTACGGTTAAAGCAGTGGATGCTGCTGGCAATATTAGTTCTGCCCAGTCTTCTAATATGGCTAATTGTAAATGAGATAATGATTTGGTGGTAATTAAGCTTTGTGTTATAATAATTTAGTTTAATTTAAAATAAAAACTATGTTTGAGGAAGTTAATAATCAAAAGGCTGCCGCGAGTACTCCGGAGACTAAGGACAATAATCCTATCGCTGGTCAGCCGGTAGCTGAATCTCCTAAAGGAGAGGCAGTAGTGCAGGATATTTTTGCTAATACGGATAAATCCGATTCTAACACTCCGCCGAATCCCCAACCCTCGGATCTTCTTGCTAAATCATTGAAAGCCAATGGCAGCGTTCAATCGGTTAATCAACCACCAACAAAATCTGCCAGTAAGGCCAAGTTGGTTTTGGTCATTTTAATTATTTTAGTGGTAGTAGCCGCCGGGGTGTTAGTTTACAGCCAATACTTTAAAAAAGCACCGGCTGAGGCTATTATTCCTGAGAGTGTAGTTGATATTGAGGAAAATGTGCCAGCTAGTGATTCTGGGGCCGTGGTAGAACCTCCTACTGCCGATATTGTTGAGCCAGAGATTATCAGCGAAGAACCAGTAGCCACAGACACTAATTTTCTTACTGAGGAAGGTGAGTTAGGAGAAGCTGGAGATAATATGAATCTGGGTGAAGATATTATGCCTGAAGAGCCGGTGGTTATTAATGAGGAAAACACCTCAGTTCCAGAGGAAGTGGTGGTTGATTTAGACAGTGACCAAGACGGCCTATCCGATGCTGACGAAATTAATGTTTATGGCACTAATCCTTTAAAATCGGATACTGACGGCGATGGTTATTTAGACGGTGATGAGATAAAAAATGGTTATAATCCTTTGGGAGAAGGTAGTTTAAGTCAATAGTGGTTATTATTTGATGATTATTTGCTATTATGTCGGAAACGCCGACTAACAATCTTAAAATCGCTTATTCTGACGACATCAATCCTTCCACTGAACAAATTGAATTTGTCAAGCAGAGTGAAGCTGTGCCGGGCAATGAAGAGGGGCAGTATGTTTATACTATGCCCAGTGCTTTTCGTTTTGGTCCCAAAACGAACACTACTAGTAAGATGGGTTTACTTATAATGGGGCTTGGTATAATACTGCTAATTGGGCTGGTTTATGTTGGTTTTTTAATAATTACCAAGAAACCGGTTTTTAATTTTAATTCCACCCCGGTTGATAATGGTGAAGTCATATCTGCCACTAGTAATCCGCCTGTCAATACTTCGCCAGCTGTTGCTACTACTAGCGAAGTAGTTATTGATTTATCTGACCCCGAACAGGCTTATTTGCAATTGCGATTAAAATTAGATCAAGCTCTGACCTTAGAAGATTATTTTAATATCTTTATTGCTGGCGCTAGTCAAGGCAAAGCCCAAGAGCTGATGGAGCAAACTATGGGGCTGGATCAACTATCTGAAAGCCAGAAATCTAGTACTTTAAGTATTAGTAAGTCGATGCTTATTCCTTTAGAGCCTACTGATCATATTACTAAGGAAATAAATGGTGATCAGGCCACCTTAACCATTACTAAGGCCGATAGCGGCCGAGTAGGAGTAGTAACTATGTTATTAGAAGAGGGCCAGTGGCGGTTAGATGACGAGCATTGGCAAGATGAGGGTAGTGAAGTATCTACTACTCCCGAGACTGTTGGTCCTGAAGCGACTGAGACCTCTACGGTTACTACCACTGAAGAGCTATTAATAGAAGAATTAGCGCTAGATAACGATACTGACCAAGATGGTTTAACCGATAAAGAAGAAGCTCTTCTGGGAACTAAATCAGACATAGCCGATAGCGATAGTGATGGCTATGATGATCTAGGGGAAATTAAATCTGGTTATGATCCCGCCAGCCGAGCTAAATTAGTTGATAATCGTAATTTAAAAATAGTTCAGCAAGGACCGTGGTCAGTATTGGTGCCTACTATGTGGACCCAGCAATTGGGTCGTGATAATTCGGCTATTTTTCGGGCTGATGATGGTCAGTTTATACAATTAACTATAATGGATAAGGTTGCTGGTCAGGGCTTGGCTAGTTGGTACCAACAAGCATTTAATGTCGAACAAATACCAGAGATTACGGTAAAAGGCTCTAACGAAGTGGGTTTAAGCCCAGACGGCTTGACTTACTATATAACTCGGCCGGAGTTTAATTATTTAATTGCTTTAACCTATAATCCTGAGGTTAATCATTTATTAAGTTATAATAATATATTTCATTTGATGATTGATAATTTAACCATTCAATAAATTATGGTATTGGTTTATAATCTAACTAGGCAGAAAATAGATATAGCTAAATGGCAAACATTGAGTCAGCTGTTTTTAGATGAGCAAGGGGCCAGAGGTGAAGTTAGTTTAATATTGATAGGTGATCGGCGGATGCGTAATTTAAATAAGCAATACCGCCGACAGGATAAAGTTACTGATGTTTTGTCGTTTGCCGATGGAGAGAATAATCAGTTAGGAGAAGTTATGATTGATTATTCCCAGATTGTCAGGCAAGCTCAGCGGTTCGGTTATTCGGTATGGCAAGAATTGATATTTATTACTATCCACGGTCTTTTACATCTTCTGGGTTATGAAGATGATAGCCAGGAGGGGCGGGCGACCATGATTAAACTTGGTGAACAATTTTTAGATAGCTATAATATATGTTAAGCGGCAAACGGTTGAAAAAAAGTTTCCATTATGCTCATCGCGGTCTAGAGCGAGTCATTAAAGAAGAGCAAAATTTTGCCCTTGAATTATCTATAGCCATAGTTATTATCATACTGGCAATATTAAGTAAGTTTAAGGCCGTGGAGTGGGCAGTTCTTGTTTTAACTATTAGTTTGGTTCTTTTAACTGAAATATTTAATAGTGTAGTAGAGCGGGTTAGCGATTTATTAAAACCGCGACTAGATATTTATGTTAAGGAAATTAAAGACATTATGGCTGGAGCAGTTTTTCTGGTGGCAGGTACGGCCGTGGTGGTTGGTGTATTTTTATTCGGGCCGCGGGTAATTAAGTTATTTATGACCATATAATATAATACTATGAGAGATCAAAGTTTAATTGCTGGATTAGATATCGGTTCAACTGAGGCTAGACTAGTAGTGGGCCAAATAACCGCCGGACAACTCCAAATAATCGGGGCAGTAGCGGCTCCGGTAACTGGTATGAGCAAGGGAATTGTTAATAATATTGAAGGAGTTACTTCTTCGGTTCTAGCTTGTTTGGAAAGGT
>CAZLFO010000056.1:0-4396 GCA_964558835.1 uncultured Gammaproteobacteria bacterium | reverse complement strand
GACAATGCATAATATCGAGTATTATTCCAGATTTCTCTGGATTATTCTCGTCTTTGGGGTAAATTACCAATGTGTTACTCTCCCGTTTGCCATGGTCTGGAAACCAGACCATTCGACTTGCATGCCTTAGACACGCCGCCAGCGTTCATCCTGAGCCAGGATCAAACTCTCAATAAGAATATTGAGAGAATAATAGCTCTTTAAAAAGAAAAAATAGAAGGGAATTAGCGCCTGTTAGCGCTAAAATTATTTATTAATTTTTAAAGTCCACTAAAAACTTATTTAGTCTACACTAAATAAGTATCTGTATAATAAACAATTATATTGACTGTGTCAAGAGGCTAAAAACTGGAACAATAAAAAAACCGACTCTGAGAAATCAATGTCTTTGTGCTTGATATCTGAGAGCCGGTTAAGCTAACTATTTTAAGGGTTAGCAATTAAATTAATAGGCTCGCTCTAAAGAAGTGCCAGTATAAAAATATTTAAGTACATCCTGCCAATTTCGACCTTCATCGGCTACCATCAATAAAGCACCCTGAGCACTCATACCAACGCCATGACCAAATAAAGTCTTGCCTTTCTCCTCGGGCACTGGCACCGAGACTAACCATGGCTTTTCTCCGCCGCCCCAAACTTCATTCCAACTACGGGTGCGGCCATCACTGCGGGAAAAATATGGTGTAATAGCCAATTCATGATTGTAAGTCACAATCATACCTCTGGTTTCTTGAACAGCTTGGGCTAACCTAGGCATGCGGATTTCTGAATTATAACCACGATAAACCTGATCATAAGTGGCATCAACATGAAAATATTCATCAGCATGCTTGGTAGAGGCCTCAGTTAAACCAAAGTCTAGTCCGCGATAATAGTGATACAGCGCATACGTCCGAGCGGCAGTGGCTAAAACTTTTTGAAATTCTAAAGGAGAAGCATTGCTAGTTTCAGCCAAACCCTTTAAATAACTATCAATAGGTAGCTCATTAATCCACCATATTTTATCTGTCTTTACGGCATAACGATATTCCATGACCCGACGAAATTTATTATCATTTAAATTAGCATTCCAATTAGGATTGTTACGATAATCTAATAACTGAAAAACACCATCATTATTAGCTTGACTGACAAAACGCAAATAATTCATAGTCTGATAAACCTTATCATTTACTATAACACTGTACTGCTTAGTATCACGAATATAATAAACCAACACAATAGTATTGGCCGGCACTGAGCTAACTAATAAATTATTAGCGGCATAGATATCAAAAGGTTGATCACTAGTAATCCTCTGGAGCTGATCGCTAGAGAATAAGCCAACCCTAATTAACGGCTCTTCAGCTAATCTCCGAGAGTAGTCTACTATCCCCGGATCAGCTTGGGTTTCACTATTATTAGTTTGGCATTGTGGTTGATTAGCTCTTTCAGAGGCGGATAAGGCGATGCAAAAAGCTTGATCACTAGTAGAACTAGATTTTATGGCCGCCAAGCGAGCTCGTTCGGCAGATATAGCGGCGTTAGATGGTCTAGTTAAAGAAATACCCGGCACATACTGTCCTTTGACAACCTGTACTTTCTCACCCAGTTTATTATAGCCGGTAATATATTCCACCGCTTTATTGGGGGCTGTTACTTTAGCGGTTGCGGTGGTCGATTTTATAGTATTAACTGTGCTATTGTTGGAATTTTGAATAAAGGTAGGCTGACTTTGGTTAGCGTCAATAAAAACCCGAGCCAGGCTGCCTTTAATTGGTTGCTGATTATATACTAATTGAAAATTTTCTTGAATAACGCCAACAATACTAGCCTCTGGTCCGGCAATTTTAAAACTCAAGCTTATCTTTTCTTTAGGTTTAACTTCTTTAGTTAAAGTAGTTACCTTAAAAAAAGACTGCCAACTTTTATGCTCAACTTTAGAAAAAGTCTTTAAAAATGGGCCAGTTTCTAAACTAACCTGGCCAGCCGGCCAAGTAATTTGGCTATTATTAATAAAAGTAAGCTGGATAGTGGCTTCTTGCCCGGCATTCATAACTAGATTGGTGGTATAGGGTTCAACAGTAGCGCTTAAATCAGCCGCTAGGGCGGTGGGCAATAATAATCGCCCCACTAAATCTTTGGCATCGGCTCTGAAACGCCAACTATTTAAAATTTGAGCCGAAAAAAGAACAGCTAACACCGCTACGGCTATGCTAAAAACTACACTTAAAAAGTGTTCTTGCTTTTTGGCCACTGTCTTTCTATGCTGCATCAATTGGTAATAATTCAGATAAGCGGCGTACAATTTGGTTGGGTCATCCATATATTTTTTATTACTTTTTATACATTTTGAAGACTATACTAAAGCTAAGTATAGCAAAAAAATCAAGAAAAGTCAAGATAAATGTAGACTTATCTTACTAAAGAGTTGCCAAGCAGACAGATGTTTGTTAAACTATTATCAAGCAATATTGAATATCCAAGGATCTTTTAAGGGCAAGAAATAAATATATTTTATAACAGCAAATTAATAACATCCTTTTAAAAAATTATTATTAAGCAATATAGTAAATAACACTTAGCTAAATTTTATTAATATTATCTGGATTAGTCCACATTATTCTAGACTAATCTTCTAAAAATAATCTAATTTTTGAATAAAAATATGGAAATCAACTCCCAAGAAAATAATGGTCAACTAGAGATTACTGTCAAATTATCTAATGAAGAATTCAAGCCCTATATATTAGAGGGGGCACGACGCATTGCTAGTGAAATAAAATTGCCAGGTTTTAGACCAGGTAAAGCTCCGTATGCCGTGGTAAAAGCTAAAGTTGGTGAAATGACTATATTAGAAGAAGCAGCTCGTGTAGCCATTAATCGCACTCTTAACGAAGCTATTAAACGTGGAGCTACCAACCGAGCGACCATCGGGCAACCCAATGTAGATGTTACTAAATTAGCTCCAAATAATCCCCTAGAATATAAAATCCGAGTCAATTTACTGCCAACGGTAATTATTAAAGACTATAAAAATCTAGCTATTAGACAGCCAGAAATCAAAGTACCGGAAGAACAAATAAATAAAACCCTGGAGCAATTGCGTGAGTCTGGCGCTCAGAAAATAGCTAGTTTAGAACCAGCTAAAATGGGTGATCTAGTAGTCGCTAATATCCAAATCTCGGCAGATAAAGTACCAATAGAGGGCGGCCAAGGTCAGAACGTTAATATAGTTCTAGGCAAAGATTATTTAGTACCCGGCTTTGATCAACAATTATTGGGCGCTACGGTGGGACAAGAACTACAATTTCAAATCCCCTACCCCAAAGACCACTATCAAAAAGCTTTAGCCGGTAAATTAGTTGACTTTAAGATCAAAATTAATGAAATCTGGCACCGGCAGTTACCAGAATTAAATAACCAACTAGCTAAAAATTTTGGCTTTGAAAACTTAGCGGCCCTAAAAGAAAATATTAAAGCTAGCCTAATGGCAGAAAAACAGCAACAAATTGACAATGAAATGGAGATAAAAATATTTGAAGAATTAATAAATCGAGCCTCGATTGACAAAATTTCTGAATCTTTAATTAATAAAGAGGCTGAGGTAATGTTAGATGAATTACAATATAATTTAGAACAAAATGGTGGCAATTTAAATGACTATTTGGCTAGCATTAAAAAAACTAAAGAAGAATTTCTCTTAGAAATACTACCACAGGCGGTTAAACGAGTTAAAACCGCTCTAATTATTAAAGAAATTACTAAACTAGAAGGCATTACTGCCACTAATGAAGAAGTTGATAATGAATTAAATAGTCTAAAAGAACGCTACAAAGATAACCAGGAGATAATGAGCCGTCTTAATGCCCCCAACTACCGAGAATATTTAACTAATGTTATCATTAGTAATAAGACAGTCCGCTTTCTAAAAGACCATAATATCGTCAACAAGGATAAGGATAAAGAAAAAACCACAGCTAAGCCTAAAACAACCGCCAAGGGGAAAAATCAGCCAGTAAAAAAACAAGACAAAACCGCTCATCATAAATAAATAATTGTGTATCAATGTCTACTCTAGCAGTCAATAAACGAGCCAATTATGACTATGAAATCCTGGAAAACTATGAAGCAGGCATTGTTTTAACTGGCCAAGAAGTAAAAGCAATCCGAGCCGGACAAATAAGCCTAAAAGGTAGCTATGTAGTTTTCCATGGCGGTAACCATCTTCAAGCTTTTTTAATTAACGCTCATGTTGGCCATTATAAGCCAGCTGGTGCCTTGACTGATTATAACCCAACCCGTAGCCGACGGCTATTATTAAAGAAAAAAGAATTACATCATCTCTTTGGACGAACTATCAACGAGGGCTTGACAGTAATACCGCTCAAACTATATACTAAGGGCAGTTTATTGA
>CAZLFO010000055.1:0-4400 GCA_964558835.1 uncultured Gammaproteobacteria bacterium | reverse complement strand
ATTACTGCAAAATATTCCCGGCCGGCAAAAAATGAGGCTAGGAAAGCGTATTTGGCAATTCTTGTTGGCTGGTTATCGTAATTTACGAAGCTGGCTGGCTCTGCGCCATGAGTCTTATGACATAGTTATTAACGCTCGCGCTTTCTGGCCAAGCTGTAATTGGCCGTGGCGGGGAATGGGTCATTATCTTATAGCTTTTGATATTAGTCAGGCCAGTTATGTGGCTAATTATTTAGCTGACTATAATTTACGAGCTGAAGAGTGGGAGAATTATCTTAACTTGTTGAAGCCCCTGTCTATTAAAGAGGACATTATTAAACAACATGAGCCGCGAGGGCAGTTTGTTAATTTTGCTCCTGCCCCGCAAAAACCGACTGCTCCTTATTGGTGCCTATCGCCTGTTTCGTTTGATCCTGAAAGAACCTGGTCACCAAGTTGGTGGCTGTCTTTTATTCAGATATTTCTGGAGAATTTTCCCAATGATTATTTGGTGATAACCGGCTTAGCTGATCAACAGGACTGGCTGGCAGCCATCACCCAGCCCTTGAATAGTCATAATAGGGTTATTACTGTTACCAATTTATTTGTGCCGCAGTTAGCCGATTTATTAAAAGATAGTCAAGGTCTAATAAGTCTTGATTCTTTTAATGTCCACCTGGCAATAGCCCTGAAAAAGCCGGTGTTTTGTCTTGTTAATAGTCGGCTGTTTTATGTGCCAGAATTAAGTACTAATCGTGTAGTTGATGGTCGTTGCATGATTCCATTATTGCCCGAGGTGATTATTAATGACCTATTAACCACCACTCCTGAGCAATTAAATAAACAAATTAGTAATTATTATAGGGCAGCCAGAGTATAATTATTAGCGGCAAACTCGTATTGTCCGATGAAGATTTTTTTAGTGGCACGAGGGAGTTTAGTTCATAAAATACCAGGGTGGCTTCTTTATATTCTGCCTCACTAACACTGCGGTATGACAGGGGAGCTAGATTATGAGCTAATAAAATAGCGTTAGCCATCAAGCGCCCGGTTTTTTTATTGCCATCTTCAAAGGGCTGGATGTAACTAATGCCGGCCAGTGCCAATAGCGCTTTATCATAACCAGTTTTGAGTCTGGCTATAGCTAGCGATAAGTCTTCAAGCGCTTCGGCTATTTGATATTTATTGTCTAATGGCCGGTAGCGAGAACCAGTGACTCCTACCCCTATAGCCCTTAAATCATTATTAATGGCTAAATTTTTCATTAGTATTTGCTGTAATTTTTCTAAATTTGCCCTTGTCAGGGTTAGAAAATTTTCTTTATGATCCAAAATAAATTGGAAGGCCTCCTTATGATTAATAATCATTATAGCCTCTTCTTTATTATGATGAGGCGCTTCTAAGCCATACTTCAGTAAATGTTCAGTATTTAAAAGCATATAAGTGTTGCCCTCAATTTTAGATGATTTCCATGAGAGTTCAATAATAAATCTTTTTAGCTCCTGTGATGAATGGTTGGCGATACTTTAGCGGCTCGTTTCTATAGGCTGTCGTTGCTTGCTCTAATTGTTTATATTCTTGAGGGTTGAAAAGCTGGAAATTAATTTCTGACAATAAATTAAAATTGTAGCTGGTATTACCTCTGCGCTGATCAGGTTCAATTTGGCAATATTGTTGTGGGTCTACTGCCTGCAGCAGTCGCCATAAGTAGTGACAGTATAGTTAGTAGCGGCTCCGGCTTTTTAATGGTAAGGAGGCCTTGTTTGACCATTAACGACAATTCTCGCTTAACCGTTATTAGGGCCAAGTCTTCCTCGGTGGCAAGGTAATTATGAATATCCATTCATTTGGCTACGATAATTGTCAAGAAATAATTATTTGCCACCTCGCGATATTACCGTGGCAATAGTTTTTAGAATAATAGTTGCGTCTAGATAGATAGAACAATGTTTAAGGTAATAGAGGTCGTATTGTAATTTTTTATAGGTATCTTCAAGTGAAGGGGAGTGATATTCGCCTGAGACTTGATCCCAGCCAGTAACTCCGGGTTTAATTAAGTGGCGGATGTGGTAGAAAGGGATCTGGCGCGCTAATGTTTGGACTAATTCTGGCCGTTCTGGCCGTGGTCCAATGATACTCATTTCACCTTTTAAGATATTAATAAATTGCGGTATTTCATCTAATCTAGTGCGCCGTAAGAAATGGCCCAACGGGGTAATCCGTTTATCATGGTCGCTTACTGGTTGAAAATTATTATCTTCCACCTTCATAGTGCGGAATTTATAAATTATAAAGGGCTTATTGTTTTGGCCTATGCGCTCTTGCTTAAAAATAATAGGGCCGCGGCTGGTTATTTTAATAAGCGGAGCAATAATGAGCCAGAGCGGTAAACTAATAATAAAACCCAGGAGAGCGATCACAACATCACCCCCGCGCTTTAGGGCCAAATACCAACGTTTATCTACTAGATTAAGATTTTCTAGAAACCATAATTGACCGATAGCATTTACCGGTACTTTACCGGTTAATTGTTCATAAAAATGGGGTAAAGTAAGATAGGTGAGTTTAAGCGGCAGTAGGTCAAAGAGGATTTGGTTTAAGCGGCTATCTGACCGGTACCGTTCAGCAATGACCACAGTGTTAATATGCCCATTGATAATGGCTGGCATAAGTTTATCCGGCTCACTAATAATTTCCCACTTAGCGACGGATTGCTCTGGTCGCTCATAATCAAAGAGGAGCTTAGGATTATAACCTAGATGAGGAGCCGTACTTAATACTTGCCATAATTCTTCAGCCATTTGATCATAGCCTATTAGGAGGAGATTATTGTGTGGTAATGCCTGACGCAGATTATGGCGCCAGAGATGGCGCCAGGCGAGAAAGGCTAAGATATAGACACCGGTAAAGATAGCTAGATTAGTTTTAGGAGTAATTCGGGCTTGAGGCCAGAGATAGAAAATAATTAGCGATAAAATAGCGGCAGTGGCAATTGTTCGGAGCACCCGTTCAGTAAAGTGTGGTCCTTTAGCGAGAACATTAAGGTTATATAGATTGGCGATATAAAAAATTAGTAGCCATAAAATAAAGATCCAGCTAAAAATTGCTAGATGTTCTTGCCATATTGTTGGTTCTGGCCAGTGCTGGTGCCGAATAATTAGGGTTAAAAATAGGCTAATATATAATAATAACCAATCGCCCAAGAGAAGAATAATTTGTCTAATTTTACCTTTTATGGCCATATGATTTTATTATAATCGTCATTCACAAAAAAGCAAGAATAATTTGTTTAATTTTCCTGCAAAATCCTATTTATTTATTTATTGAGACTGCGTTTTACAAAATGCTTTATTATTAGCTAAAAAAAATTATTTGCCCAACTTGTTAATTTAGATTATAATAATGGCAGTAAGTTAACTTAACCCCCAATTTATGATTTGCACTAGGTGCAATCGTCAGATGCCGGATGATAGTACTGTCTGTCCCCACTGCGGTCAGCCAGTAGTTCCTCCTGAGCAAATTATGAAGGAGATTAAAGTCCGTCGTCTGCAACGTTATTTATTTTATGCCGTAGTCGTCTTAATTGTTATTGCCGCAGTGGCGATTATGGTGCGGATTTACAACAATAACACTAAATTAGTGTTAGAAATTAGTCAAGTTAAACAAAGTTTAGAAGGAGCGCAAGGCGAGCTGACAGCAGCGCAAAGTGAATTAGAGCAGAAAAAGCAAGATTTAGCCAAGGTACAGGCCGAGCTAGCCGAGAGTACCCGCAAAATGCAATCTGCCGATAGTCAGCTTAAGGAAAAGACTACGGCTTACCAAAATTTATTAACTGAGAAGACTACATTAGAACAAGCTAGCGAACAGTGCCGTATGAATTTGAATCTAGCTGATGCCAATATCTATGGCCTGATTGTTAAATTGGGTACGGGGGTAACTAACGAAAACTTGATGAGTATTCCTTTGGCTGATGCTAATGTTGGCGGAGAAGATAGCGATGGTGATGGCTTATCCGACACTATTGAACGTTCGCTGGGTAGTGATCCTAATAAAGCAGATACTGATGGCGATAGTTATGATGATAAAGCGGAGTGGTTGCGTGGTTATAATCCTTTAGGCGAGGGGATGTTGCCTATTAATCCGCAATATGTTAATACGGTCAAGGGCAAAATTTTGTTACAGATTGAGGGCGATAAATCTGCTTGGTATGTGGCTGGTGATGGTAAACGTTATTATTTAGGTAATCCAGGTGACGCTTATGCTGTTAGGCGGCAGAATGAATACTGGAACAAGGATTGGCCAGGCTATGCGCCGCCGCTCATGTCTACTACCAGCGAAGAGACCTTAGAGTAATCACAATTAACTATTTTAAGGAGGGGGCTAAACAATCCGCTCGCGGATTGTTTTGTTAAGTGGCCTGG
>CAZLFO010000054.1:0-4458 GCA_964558835.1 uncultured Gammaproteobacteria bacterium | reverse complement strand
TGCTCTTGGCAGCCAGGCTAATCTTAATATTAGAGTGCTTCATCTGCCAGATGGCAAGGACCCAGATGAATTTATTCGGCACCATGTTCCTGACTGGCCAGAGGTAGTAAGACAGGCCAAGTCCATTATGGATTATTATTATGAGCTTTTAAGGCCTCAGCTTATGAGCGAAAAGATAGAAGAACGTAAAACAGCTACTGCTCGTTTTTTAAAGATGATTAGTCAATTAACTAGTGTTGTGGAGCGTGATTATTGGTTAAAAGAATTAGCCAAGACTTTACACTTGGAGACGCAATTATTATATGAAGATTTAGCTAAGCTAGAAAAACCTCAGAGCTCATCGGCCGGCGATGTCTCAATGAATTCATTGTCCCAGATTAAACCAGCAGATTTACTTTTAGCCTGGCTGATTAAATTTCCGAATCTGCTGGAAAGTTTGGGCGAAGAATTGGAACCTGATTTTTTTAATGACCCCCGAGCTAATCAATTTTACAAAAATCTAATTGTTTATTATAATAAAAATCGACAAATTGACGGTCAGACTATTGATTATCAAGAATTTATTAGTTGGCTGAAGGCTAATGTCGGAGAGTTGAGCAATCAGCTGATAGCCTATATAGATAGTCTGTTTCTTTTAGTAGATAAAGATTTAGCCGAGGCTACCTTAGAAGAATCACTCGGTGAAATATCTAGACTGGCTAAAGTTATTAAGCGGGCCTTTTGGCAGCAGCGGTTAGCTGTTATTAGCCATAAGATAGCTGATTTAGAAAAGAGCCGAGAGCTAAGCGAGCAAAAGAGGGATTTAGAAATTACTATGCTGTTAGGCGAGGCCGAAGATTTAACTCAAAAATTGAGAGCTTTAGATAATTAATTACATGAGCGCTAAGAAACAAATAGCCAAAACCTCTTCTAATATTGAGGCCATTATCAAAAATCAGACAGCTGATTTTAGTCCGTCTAGTTTAAGGTTGCCTGCTAAAAAGGATAGTAAGAGCCGTGTTTCTAAACGGGCGGATCAACATTTTAAAAAAGACAAACCAGCTTTACCGCCCACCGAGAAAGAGATTCAAGCCCTAATTAATAGGGTTAAGCCACGTGGTTTTGTGACGGAAACTGAATTGCTATATCTTTTCCCCAAATTGGAAGATTATGTTTATGATTATGAGTTATTGCTTGAAGAATTACAAAAGCATAGTATTAAAGTTATAGAGACGGGGGGAGGGTATTTACAAATTGGTCAGGAAAAGGCGAAGCAGGAAGAAAAGAATCGCTCTATTTTAGGTGATATTAAAGATATAAAAAAATTTGATATCTCTGAATTGTCAGCTGATTCGGTGCAGATGTATCTAAAAGAAATTGGTCGGGTACCTCTTTTAACGACCGAGGAGGAGATTGAGCTGGCTAAACGTAAAGACAAAGGAGACAGAGAAGCAGAACGCCGCCTTATTGAAGCTAATCTTAGGTTGGTGGTATCTATTGCTAAAAAATTTAGCGGTACGCGAGGCCTTAATCTTCTAGATTTAATTCAAGAGGGCAATATCGGACTGTTTCGGGCAGTAGAAAAATTTGAATACCGCAAGGGCTATAAATTTTCTACCTATGCTACCTGGTGGATTCGCCAGGCCATTACGCGCTCGCTGGCTGACCAATCGCGGACTATCCGTATTCCAGTTCATATGGTAGAGACCATTAATAAGTTTCAGCAGGTGCAACGTCAATTGACTCAGGATTTGGGGCGTGAACCGTTGCCGGAAGATATTGCCGCGGAGATGGGAGAAGATATAGATAAAATTCGTCATATCATTAAAATATCGCAAGATACCATTTCTTTAGAAACTTCAGTCGGAGATGAAGATGATGATTCTACCCTGGAAGACTTTATTGAAGATGTAAAGAATATGACCCCTGACCGGGTAGCGGCCCTAGAATTGCTTAAAGATTATGTGCAGGAGGTGATTGCCACTTTAACACCGCGGGAGCAGAAAATTTTAGAAATGCGTTTTGGTTTAGGTGATGGGGTGTCTCATACTCTAGAAGAAGTGGGGCAGGAGTTTGAAGTTACGCGGGAACGTATTAGACAGATTGAAGCTAAGGCTCTAGAAAAGATTAAAAAACAAGGGGCCATTAAAAAATTACAAGATTTTTGATTTATTTGACAAGCCTTTTGTCTTTGCTATAATAGCAACATTATTCCCGGGTAGCGCAGCGGTAGCGCAGTTGGCTGTTAACCAATTGGTCGTGGGTTCGAATCCCACCCCGGGAGCCAACAACATTTTGGTGTAGTAGACCGAGATATTTCTCGTAAAACAAGCCAAAAATCAAAAAACTCAGTTTATGCTGAGTTTTTTTGTTGGAGTCAAATGAATGAAAAGAGCTGGAAATAAGGAGGTTTGTGGTTCGAATTCTGATGTTGGTTAAAATTAATATTTTAGCTAAAAATATTGTTACAAAAATTAGCTTGTTGTTTGTTTTTCTAGTCAAGACCTTTGCACCACTTCCATGGGAGTTTGCATATCCAAACCCATGTGTGGACGTTCGTAATTATAGTAATGCAGGAAATCTGGCAGAGCGTTCTGCCAAGCCTTGAGGCTGGCAGGAACACGATTTAAACATTCCTGTTGGATAGTGCGATTAAACCTCTCAATATGACCATTATCTGTTGGCCGCCTAACTCTGGAGTGCCGATGTTCAATACCATCGGCTAGTAATTGTTTAGAAAACCATTTAGCGAATTCTGAACCGTAGTCAGATTGAATGGTTAAGAAATCAAAATCTGCTAATTCTTTGGCTTGCTGGTAGAATTCAACGCTCTTCCACGAATTAATCTGATTAACCGCTTGGGCGTGAGCCCAGCGGGTGTGGACATCGATCAAGGTATAGAGATATAAACCATCATCAGGCAATCCTTCTCTGATTGAGTCTATTTCAACTAATACACCTGGTTTTTCGACCACCGGCCTAGGTGGATACTGATGCCACTTTTTCCATTTGCCAGGATAGGTTAGATGATGACGTTTGAGTGTCCTCTTGACCGAACTTAGACTCAATTCATAGCCGTTTTTGACTAGTTGGTAGTGAATGACCTCAGCGCAGCGATGATATTTCTGCCGATGATCTAGAATTGCCTGAACAATATCCTGGGGCAGAGCCCGAGGATAACTATGCGGCCTTGAGCTTAGGGTTGGAATATTGAGTTGACCCGACATCTTGGCTTTGGCTATCCACCTGACGATAGTCGAATGGTTAAAACCGGTATGTCTAGCAATCTCTCTAGTACTCCAGCCACTGTCTAGGGCTAGCTTAGCTGCCTGCATTCGCAGGCATGGTAGATTAGGATTCATAGTATATGTCATATATCCCACTATATCATAGAGTGGTGCAAAGGTATTGAACCATTACATTGTTTTGACTTTATTGCATATTTATGAAATTATAAATAAAAGATAATCTTATAAGATTATTATGAAAAATATTGATAACAAAAAAGAATGGTTGAGGAGATAAAACTCACAAGATAAGATATGGTGTATTTTTAATAATATAACTGTAATTACATAAACTACAGATTTAATTAACCCTGATTAAAATTTATGAGAAATTTATTAATTTTACCAAAAAATAGGGATTCTTTTGCTGACAGTCTTTATTATATTGAAAAAAATATAAAAAAATTATTTTTTATAATTGACCTTCATCGTATTGAAGAATTTTCTAATCCAGAGATTGTTAATGATCCATATGGACCTAAAATTGAAGAGGACTCAAATTTTGAAATACGCTATATTCTAAAAAATTTTCCAACTCAAGAATATGGCAGTTTTTGTTGTAATTTTTGTAATATTTTATTCGTAATACTTTTAAGAGAAAATAATGGTGAGTTAAGGGGGGTTGAAATCCAGACAGGAAGTTTTACTATTATTTTTGAAAATAATTCTTTTAAATTGACCCCAAATGATTATTGGAGTTTTAAAACGTATGATTCTTATATACAAGAAGAAATAAAAAGAAGAAATTTGGAAATTTCTGAATAATTAAAGTTTTGTAATTTAAGTAAAAAATAACCAGAAAAAATATAATAAAATATTAAAGCCTAAAAACATTTTCTAACATTCCGCAGCTTGCGAAGCCAACAACATTTTGGTGTTTAAGGCAGGCACATATCGTTTAAAATTAGCCAAAAAATAATGAAGTCTGACTTATGTCGGATTTTTTGTTTTTTTAAAAAGCCAATAAAATGAGGCTATATTGGGTTCGAATCCGATTGCTGTTTCACTCTCTTAAATAATGATATAATTTATCTATAATTAATAAATTTATGATTTTATATTTAACCTCAACCGGCTTCAAAAATGGATGTGTAGCTAAGAGATTTAAAGAGATTATTAAAAAAGATATTGATAAAGTTTCTTTCCTGATAATTTCTGTCCAGGATAGTGAGCCGGATGCTTTCTATCTTCA
>CAZLFO010000053.1:0-4521 GCA_964558835.1 uncultured Gammaproteobacteria bacterium | reverse complement strand
TTCATTGTTTTATCCTTATAAATAATAGTTTTTATATGGCAAAGCGCTGGCGTGACCGCTTGGTTCGCAAGAATTTAACTTATAATTTTAGAATGTTGTATTTTGCCCGTATTACTATTAATTCAGCTACGCAGCTGATGGGCCTATTTTTACCTATTTTCTTATATCAATTTTTAGACTTTAGTCTATCATTAGTAATTGTCTATTATCTAATTATTGATTTACTTTATCTTGGTTTGGTGGTTTATGGTTGTCGGGGTATTATGAACCGGTGGGGCATAAAAAAATCTTTGCAGATCAGTATTTTATTTGGAGCAATTTATTATTCCTTTTTCTTTTTGATCAATCATTATTTATTAGCTGGTGATTTTACGGCACTCGGGTCTAAAATTTGGTGGCTCGTGCCGACTATCTTTTTGTCGCTATTTTTTCGTCTGACCCACTGGATTCCATTCCATACCAGTTTAGCGACCCTAACTGACCGTTCTATCCGTGCTAGCCAGTTAAGTTTTTTAGAAGCGACAATATTGGCCCTTGGGGCGGTGATGCCCTTGGTGGCCGGTTTGGCCTTAGAATATTTGGGCTATAGCTGGCTATTTTTATTAGCTGTAATTATTTATTTAATTTCTTGGCTACCCTTTAGTCGTTTGCCACAAGTAAAAGAAAAATTTTCTTGGAGTTATGGTGAAACTTGGCGCCGTTTATTTTCTAAGAAAAATAAAGATAATTTTTTAGCCTATGCTGGTAGTGGAGCAGAAAGTGTTGTTGGGTCAGTTGTTTGGCCAATATTTATTTGGGAATTATTATCTGGCAATTATTTGGGGGTGGGCGCTATTTCTTCAGTTATTATTATATTTACCATTATTTTACAAATGGTGGCTGGTTATTTTTTAGACCGTCAAACTAATCGTCGTCGCTGGTTACGTTATGGAACCTGGCTATATTCTTTAGGCTGGGTACTAAAGGCTTTAGTTAATAGTGCCCTGCAGGTTTTTTTATTTTCTACTTACCATAATTTAAGCCGAGTATTTGCGAAAACACCATTTGACGCTTTAAATTATGATATTGCCGCTGACCATGGTCATTATGTTGATGAATATACCGTTACCCGAGAAATGGCTATCGCTATTGGTAAGGCTATTATGAGTGTTTTAATCTTGGTTATTATTCCGTTTATGTCTTTGCGCTGGGTATTTGTTGTAGCTGCCTTAGCTTCTTTGTTTATGTTTTTACTTAATGTAGAAGAAATTTATAGTGATTAGTCTATTGAGGTTAATTCCTATATCTCTTAAGTTATGCTATTATATATTAATAATTATTAATTAATGTATATTTTATGAAGAAGTCATCGTTATTTTTAGCAACCCTGGGGTTATTGGCGGTTACCGCCGTTGTCATTGTTTCTTTAGTAACCACTAATCGGGTTAATAATCAAGATCGTTTTGCCGTTACTGGTTCAGGTACGGTTTATGCTAAAGCTGATATCGCTAATATAGTAATAGGTTTTAAGAGCGGTGTTAAGAAAACTGCAGCTGAGGCCACAGCCGAGAATACTAAAAAAATGACCAATATTATTGAAGCTTTGAAAAAACTAGATATTGAAGAAAAAGATATCCAGACGACTGAATATACTTTAAACCCGGTTTATAATTGGACCAACGAAAGAGGGCAAGAACTTATTGGTTATGAGGTGTCCCAGAATTTAACCGTCAAAATTCGTGATTTAAATAAAATTGGTGATGTTATTGCTCGGACTACTGAGCAGGGAGCTAACCAAATCGGCAGTGTGAATTTTACCATTGATGATGAGTTTGAGCTGCGTAATCAGGCGCGTGCCCTAGCTATTAAAAAAGCTCAAGAGAAAGCTCAATTAATTGCTGAGCAATCAGGCATGAAATTAGGGAAAATTAAGGGATTTTCTGAGGGGTCAAATGATGCTACCCCAATATTATATAGTAATGCTAAGGTGATAGCTAGTCAGGGGGCAGCGATGGATTTAAGCGAGCCATTAATGCCGTCCGGCCAAAATGAGATTAAAGTAGATGTTACTTTAATGTACGAAGTTAAATAGTGTTTATAATAATTAGTCAATAATTTTATTTATGGCTGAACTTATAGAAACCATCAATGCTAATCCTTATTTAAGCCTGCCGGTGGTTTTATGGGCGTTAGT
This sequence comes from uncultured Gammaproteobacteria bacterium, assembly GCA_964558835.1. Lineage (GTDB taxonomy): Bacteria > Patescibacteriota > Patescibacteriia > Patescibacteriales > Patescibacteriaceae > UBA1359. The sequence continues at coordinate 2,348 of CAZLFO010000053.1, read as the reverse complement.
TTGGAAGGGGATAGCGCTGTGGAAAGCAGCGCGTCATAACCAAAAATGGTGGTTTATTCCTTTATTGGTTATTAATACTCTCGGTCTTTTAGAGATACTCTATATTTTTGTATTTAGTAAATTAGGCCAAAAGACTGATGCCAAACCTAAGACTCAAACCAAATAGTTGGTCAGTTCATTTTTCCTGGCCGCTTTTGATAGCGGCGATATTTTTTCTTAGCCCGACTTTAATTATTGCCTGGATATCCTTTAGCCGCCAGGATTTTTTCCAGCAGCATTTAGAAAATATTGGCACGACCGGCTCTTGTTTACTGGTCTTGAGTTTTTGCCTTTATCTGCTGGGCTATCTTTTACTAGCGGTTATTAAGCCGTCAACCAATAATATTTTACTGTGGTTAGTCGCTGGGTTAATTTTTATTGTCAGCTTAGTGACCGTGCCGCTTTTGTCTCGCGATACTGGTGCTTATGCCCTAAATGCCGATATTTTTTATCATAGTCATCTTAATCCTTATCTTGCGCCCATTGGTTTAGGCCGTCAATCATGGCTTTTGGGTAAGTTATGGTGGTTAAATTACCCTTCGCCTTATGGGCCGATTTTTTTAATGCTGTTGGGCTGGCCATTTTTAGTGTCTGGGGGACAATTATTGCCTTTTATTTTTAGTTATAAAGTATTAGTGCTGGCATCTTTTATTGCTAGTGGCTATCTTTTTAGCTCCTATCGACGTCAATGTCATTTGCCAGCTTATCTAGACTGGCTATTTTATTTAAATCCAGCCTTAATTATTAATTGGTTGCTGGAAGGTCATCAAGAGGTATTTATTGTATTAATTATTTTGTGGTTACTATGGCGCAGTAATAAACAAAAGGTGTTTAGCTTAGGAGCGTTATTGTTAGTTAGTTTTATTAAAATAACAGCGGTCATTCTTTGGCCATTAAGTTGGTTTAAAGATAAAATTTTTAATTGGCGACGTTTTTGGCAAGCTAACTTATTATTTTTACTTAGTTGGCTATTGTTTTTTGCTATAATTCATGTAACTCCCCTAGAGTTCTGGCATAATAATTTAGCTTTTCTTGATCAGCACTGTTTTTACACTTGTTCGCCCCTAGTTATGGCTAGCAACAATCTGCTGGGGGAGAGCGCTGGGATAGTCCGCTTGGGGTTATTTGTAGTTATTTATTTAGCCAGTCTTTATTTTTTATTATTTAAAAACTACCAACCGATCAAGTTTATTGTATGGTCCTTTACTGCCTTATTTTTTGTCAATACCAGTTGGCTTACTCCGTGGCATCCCACCCTAATTATTCCTTTTAGTTTGTTGACTAAACAACGTTCCTATATTTATTTAGCTGGAGTGATTACTGCTTATTGTCTCTGGCATTATCTTGGTTTATAATTTATGTTAAATTGAAACATTATGAATAAAATTGTTTTTTTACGTCATGGTGAAAGTGTGTGGAATAAAGAGCAAATCTTTACTGGTTGGACTGATATAGGTTTAAGTGAGTTGGGCCGGCAACAGGCTCGGGAAGCTGGCCGTAAATTAAAAGACAATAATTTTATTTTTGATCGGGGGTTTACTTCTTACTTAAAACGTACTAAAGAAACTATGGCCTTAGTTTTAGAAGAAATGAATTTATCTATACCAGTAGTAGCTGATTGGCGTCTTAATGAACGTCATTATGGTAATCTTCAGGGGCTTAATAAAGAAGAAATGGCTAAAAAATTTGGAGCTGAACAGGTTCAAATTTGGCGTCGTAGTTATGACGTTCGTCCACCGCAGATTACTCCAGATAATAAATATAATCAAATAAATGACCGGCAATACCAAGGTATTCCCGTACCTACTGCTGAAAGCTTGGCTGATGTTATCAAGCGGGTGGTGCCTTTTTGGGAGGAGGTAGCCTGTCCTCTCCTTAACAGGGGAGAGCGCTTGCTTATTGTTGCTAGCGGTAATAGTCTTAGAGCCTTAATAAAATATTTGGATAATATTAGTCCAGCCGATATTGTCAACTTAGAAATACCTACCGGTCAGCCGTTAGTATATGAGTTAGATGATAATTTACAGCCAAAGACTCATTATTATTTATAGAAAACCATCGCTTTATTCTATACAGCAATTAATAGCTCGTTTCACTAGATCACCCAATTTAGCAATTAGGCTCTTATTACTGTGGTCGTGTTTATTAATAGCTTTATCGTCAATATGTTTAATATCTTCCGGGCTAATTAGTTTCATGTTGAGGCCCCAGAAAAGTGAATAGAGATCATAGGCCTTACCAAAAAGATCATAGGCCTCATCTTTTTTGCCGGACGACAATTCTTTGTTACCTACTTCCATTAGCCGATA
>CAZLFO010000052.1:0-4533 GCA_964558835.1 uncultured Gammaproteobacteria bacterium | reverse complement strand
ATTATCTAACTTAATAAGTTTCAACAAACATCTCAAAATAGGCTTGAGGATGATGACAGGAAGGGCACTCAGTTGGCGCTTCTAGGCCTTCGTGAATATAACCACAATTATTGCACTTCCAGCGAACTACTTGGTCTTTCTTAAAGACCTTATCATTCTCCACATTAATTAACAGTTGCCGATAACGCGCCTCATGAGCCTTTTCGGCCTCGCCAACCTTACGAAATGATTCAGCGATATCGCTATGACCTTCTTCCTCAGCTTCTTCGGCCATTTTCGGATACATAGTCTGATTTTCATAATTCTCACCGCTAATAGCGGACTGTAAATTAGCTGCAGTATCGCCAATCACTTCTAAAGCCTTGGCCCATAATTTAGCGTGCTCTTTTTCATTGTCAGCGGTCTCTTCAAAAATATTAGCAATTTGAATAAAGCCAGCCTTACGGGCCACTGAAGCGAAATAAGTATAACGATTACGGGCTGCCGATTCACCGGCAAATGCCTCCTGTAAATTTTTAGTAGTTTTTGGTCCAAAATTAGGCATAAAATAATTTTAAAAAATAAAATAGATAATAGTAATAATGTCCTGACTAGACAAAAATTTTAATTTCTGCCCTCGCTTCTAAAAAATAGCTATCCCCCCTGAACTTTGGTAATAATTATTTATCAGTTTATTAACTTTAACACTAAAAGCTGACACATTTATTACACTAATTGCCTACGCATTGTTATAATGATACAACAAGATTTATTTTTAGGCAAATCTAAAAAGTCTAGATTATATATGCCCCTCCACTGAAACTCGTCATATTAAAAAAATCTTAACTATTACGCCGTATTTTCACCTCGAACGTTTTGGCGAGCTGTTGTTAAATTTTCTGGAAGTTTAATTCTGGTGGGCCGGGTAGGATTCGAACCTACGAAGACATAAGTCAGCAGATTTACAGTCTGCCCCAGTTGACCGCTTTGGTACCGACCCAAATACCTTGGAGCCGTCGTCGGGACTTGAACCCGAGACCCCTTCCTTACCATGGAAGTGCTCTACCAGCTGAGCTACAACGGCAAAATTATAATTGTTTTATTTGTTCTAAATAATTTGACAAATTTCCATTATTAGGATCGACAGCAGTTAAGGTATCTAAAATAAGAACCGCCGTAACCCGATCCTTTCTCATTATACTAACTGCCAGCATAGTGTCAAGATAGCGCGGATTTTTAGGCGCTAATTTTAGGGCTTGTTTCAGATAATAATCAGCCCGCTCTAACTGACCATCGCGGTAATATGATTGCCCCAATAAATAGCAATAATCGGCTAATTTCTGTTTAGTATCTTTGGCTTCAGGACGTCGCCGTAATTCTTCCGCCCTATATTTCTGGGTTAAACGTTTAACAATATATTGCCAAACTTCCTGCGCCTCTTTATATTTTTTAGCTTCATTATATACCTCAGCTAAAAAAGCAAAACTATCTATCTGGCGCTGGTCTAATTCTAATGACTCCAGCACCAACTGTTCTGCTTCATTTACTCGCCCCTGAGACAAAGCCTCATGAGCCTCAAGTAAAAGCTCCTTAGCTCGCTGTTCATTAAGACCCTGCGACTGTAATTTAGTTTTTATTTGTTGCCGATGAAGTCGCTTCAATTTAGCATAACCTTGCCCAAAAAATCCCTTAATTTTAGCATAAACAGGAGATAAAATATTGCGCCACCACCAACCATGCCTAGCCAACTGCCGACGAATCCGATTATTAATAATAGCCGACTTTTTAGCTGTCGCTTGTTCAGCTGGCAAATTGTCTACATCAATATTGGCTAACAGTGGCATCTTGTGCAAAATAATAAACAATATGACGGCTAAAGCAATAATAAGCAAAATAATCCCCAGCCACACTAAAAACATAAAATTTAAGCAAAGACTATAGACCAAAAATCAGTAGCTGACAGGCTAGCTCCACCCACTAATAGACCATCAATATTGGGCCGAGATAATAATTTACCGGCATTTTCTGGTTTAACGCTGCCACCATATAATATCCGAACACCCTTAAAACCTAACTCACCTAAACATTGTCTAATAAAACTGTGCATAGTGTCAGCCTGTTCAGGAGTACTAGTTATTCCTGTTCCAATAGCCCAAATTGGTTCATAAGCTAAAATTATCTCATGGCCTGCCGGCACTACTACGGAAGTGAAAATTGCCTTAAGCTGTCCTTCCACGGTTGCTTCAGCCCGACCAGCCTCTCGTTCAACTAAGGTTTCACCAACACAGACTACCGGAATTAAATTAGTGCGCTCTAGTGTGGCCTTAAGCTTATCTCTAACTAGTTCATCGGTTTCGCCCAATAATTGACGCCGCTCACTATGGCCTAAAATAACATAACGGCAGTCTAACTCCACTAAACTTTCTAAACTAGTGCCGCCAGTAACTGGCCCTGGCGCAAATTGAGTCGCATCTTGCGCCCCCCAAAAGATAGCAGTGCCCTCTAAAATATTAGCTACCGCAGATAAAGCAACATGGCTAGGACAAACAGCTACTTCTACTAACAGCGGCTTATGTGGCTGGCTTAAAACTAAATTCTCCGCCAACATTAAACTTGCTTCATAACCTAAAGCCATTTTCCAATTGCCGATAATTAATTTTTTCATATAATTCTAACCAACAAATATATAATTATTTTAACACACCACCTCAGATTAACCAACTAATAATATTTTTCAGTAATATAATCTAATAAATCTTTAGTAATAGTAAACCGCCCCTCTTTAGTTGGCGCTCCCAAAACAACCGTTACTAATTCTTCCCCCTGATCATTGCGCCACAAAGCAGCAAAACAATAACCCGCCTCATCTAAATAGCCAGTCTTACCGCCTAAAATCTGCCAACTATCTGGTATTGCCACTGACCCCTGGATAAAGCCATCGGTATTGGTAACTAACTGTCGCCGGCCTTTCTGGGTAATTATCTCATATTTATCTAATAATAATGTCTTCTGAATGTCTGGCTGAGACAGGGCGGCATTAACTATGGTCGCCATGGCCCGAGCGCTAGCTTGATTATCTGGATTTAAGCCAGTGGGCTCAATTAGGCGTAAATCAGAGTTAATGTTGAGTTTTTTAGCTAATTCTTCTACTTTTTGAGGATACATTTCGTCATTTAACCCCACCGCCTGGATTAAAGCTTCAGTAGCGGTATTATCTGAAGCTAATAAACTGGCGACCCATAAATCTTTAACTGTTACTACCTCGCCAGGATAAATATAAATAATATTACCATAGCGCTGATCTTCGTTTTTTAAGGTATATTCAGCCGACCAATTAGGATGAGTATCTAAAACAATAAGGGCAGTTACTAATTTAGTCAAGCTAGCTATAGGCCGCAGCTGGTAGCTGCCTTGGCTCAACAACGTCCCCCCCCTATTAGAGATAACCAGAGTGCTGCTAGCCGGCCAAGCCCTAACCTCGGGCCAGTTATTAGGATAGACTAATGGTACTTCCCCGGCCAGAGCTAACGGCTGATTAGACCACAAAAAAGCCATCAGCCACCAGGCTAGATTAACAAATAAAATAATAATGGTTCGCTGTAAATTCATTTTTAGTCCTTAAACGTCCGCTCTACTGGGCCACCACTTTCCTCCCAAATAACCTGTTTAAGACAGTGGTACCCGGCTTCATGGGGCCATTTTTCCACCCCCACGGTTCTAACACCATTATCAGGAACAATATTGCTGGTATGCCATAAAGCACAAAGCTCATACTGATTATCTCCCAATACCCTATAATCTATAACCTCTCCTTCGCTGGTTTTCAACACAGCAGGGTCTAGAAAATAAGGACTCACTGTTAATTCTTCCAAGGTGGTTGGCAAATGTTTATTCGCTTGGTAATAAACATTAAGTCCGCTATCTATTTGGTAAAAATTGCCAATTAATTTTTCATCATAACGGCGATTTCGGGCCTCAGCTGGACTCTCGGCGATAGCAAAACCGCCAACAATAAGACCAACAATAATTATAGCCACTGGCCAGGCAAAAGAGTGAAGATGGTATTTATCACTAGGTGATTGAGGATTACGATGCAGATCATAACGATAAAAGCCAAAAATAGTAGCAGCAATGCCAATCGCTACGATGGACTTGGCCAAAAATTGTCCGGTCAATTCGCCATCTAAATAATGATACACTAGGGCAATAAGCCAGCCTGACATTATTATGGCCGTAACTAATAAAATAAAATAAATCAGCCAGCGACGCAGGTCAGACTGCGGGCTTATTTCTTTTTTAACTAAACCGCGATTAATTTGACTCACCGCCCAAAAATATAACGGAGTAGAAACTAATAAAGCAGATAAGCCAAATTTCAAACTAGCAGCAGTATAGCTTATAGTATAACCAATAAGCGGATCAGGTAACCATTTATTGATTAACTGGAAGGCTACCACCCCAGCCGAAATGGCTAAAAAGATTAAAGAAATAAGGGATAGTAAATAAAGAAAAGTAAATTTAGGCAAAAGATTGGTTTTTTTAACTGGCATATAA
>CAZLFO010000051.1:0-4562 GCA_964558835.1 uncultured Gammaproteobacteria bacterium | reverse complement strand
CTCTCCCCTGTTTTTCCCAACGTTTAAACCAAGTTTTTTGACGCTTGGCAAATTGGCAGATAGCCACATATAATTGTTCTACCATTTGATCATAATCTAATTGTTCTCTCAGATAACGGCTGATAAAGCGGTATTCCAAACCAAATGATTCTAAACGACGCCAGTCTACTCCCTGTTCATGCAGTCGGTAGACCTCTCCAATCATGTCCTCGTTTTCTAAGCGCTGGATGAGGCGGTCATAAATTCGTTGTTCTAAAATTTCCTTTGGATAATCTATGCCCAGTATTAGCCAATTAATTATATCTTGGTTACTATTATGAACCGGTTGGTTTGTAGGTTTATTTAGAATAATTTCTAAATAACGAACTAATCTTCGATGATTGTGGCGGTCGCTATTATTTAATTTATTAGCTAGGGCCGGGGCGGTTTCACTTAATTTTTGATAAAGTTCCTGAATAGATAATTTTTCTAATTGTTGGCGCAAGGAATTGTCGGGTGGTACTGAACTAAACTGGTAATTATCAATAAGAGCTTGTAAATAAAGACCACTGCCACCAACCACTATTGGTAAGTACTGGCGACTTAAAATATCGGTTAGAGCTTGACGGGCTAATCGTTGATAATTTGCTACATCAAAATTTTCTGTGGGTTCAACTATATCAATTAAATGATAAGGAATAGGCTGTCCATTATTATAATAATCATCAAGGTCTTTGCCAGTGCCGATATCCATTCCCTTATATACTTGGCGGCTATCCGCGCTAATAATCTCTCCCTGATATTTACGAGCTAGAGCAATGGCTAATTTAGTCTTACCAGCAGCTGTTGGCCCAATTACCGCTACCGCCTTATGAATATTATCGGTCATAAAGTTAAATTATAAAAGTTGACCAGCCAGACTGAAAGTTCTGGCACTAGTTATTTGGGCAAAATGACGAGAGCCTAAAGTATAATTTTCGTTTTTTTGTATAGTTACTAAAATTGGTAGTCCATGGTCAGTATGACCAAAATAGCAGTTGCCTCTTTGTTCTTCTAATAAAACCAATACTTTTTGACCGATTTGCTGTTTACGGTTCTTAAGACTCCCCGCCCTTACTATTTTGTCTAATTTCTGTTCTCGTTCTTTTTTAATATTTACTGGTACGTCATCAGGCATTGTTGCTGCCACAGTGCCCGGCCGAGAGCTATATCTGGCAGTATAGACTTGATCAAATTTTAAATCCTTGACTAATTTGATAGTATCTTCAAAGTCCTGGTTACTTTCTCCGGGAAAACCAACGATAATATCCGTAGTTAGAACAACATCTGGCCACTGTTGGCGTACTTTATTAATTAACTCCCGATAATGCTCAATGGTATAGCCACGATTCATCATTGTTAATATTTTATTGCTTCCCGACTGGACCGGTAAATGAAGGTAATGAATTATATTGTGGCTGTGTCCTAAAAAATTAATTAGACGGTCGTTCATGTCTTTGGGGTGACTCGTAGTAAAACGTAGCCAATAATCTCCCAAATTATCTAATTTCTCTAAAAGGCCAGTAAAATCTAAACCGCTTACTTCATCTTTATAGCTATTTACATTTTGGGCAATAATAGTTATTTCCTGATAGCCTTTATTTAATAATTGTTGAATTTCAGCGATAATATCTTGGGCTGGCCGATATATTTCTCGGCCTCGGGCATAAGGTACAACGCAGTAACTACAAAAATTATTACAACCATTACCAATGGGAACAAAGGCGCTAATTCTTGATTGATAAGCCGGTGTTATATCTAAATAATTTTGTGTTAATTGTATATCACTTGAATAATTAGAGGTTAAAATTTGTTCTAACTTGTTTAGCTCGTTAATATTAAACCAATAATTTACTTCATTTCTTAATTTAGCTTTAATGTCTTGACGGTAAACCAGACAACCAGTGATGGCTATGGCGGCTTTAGGGTTGTCTTTTTTAACTTGGTTAATTAATCCATAAATACGGTCTTCAGCGCTTTGACGGACGCCGCAGGTTACTAAAATTACCAAATTAGCTTGATGATAGTTATTAACCTTGTGCCAACCCAGTTCATTAAGACGGCTAGCTAAACGTTCGCTGTCGCTTTGATTCATGGCACAGCCAATAGTAATAATATGATATTTCTTGGCCATTTACTTAGTCTAATTTTTCTAAAGCCTCTTTCTGTTCTTTGGTAAGTTTAGTGGGGGTTATAACTTTCACTTCAATTAAATGATTGCCACGACCATAACCACGCAATTTGGGTACTCCCTTACCCCGAAGAATGATGACTTGACCACTTTGCGTACCAGGAGGTATCTTCAGCAGAGCTGGACCATCTACTGTTTCAATTTTTATTTTATCTCCCAGAGCAGCTTGACGGAAAGAAATATTAACGGTTGAGATAATATCATCGCCCTTCCTTTTAAGACGAGGGTGGGGTTGAATTTTAACTTTAACATAGAGATCGCCGCTTGGTCCACCCCTAAGACCGGCCTCACCTTGGCCAGCAAATTTAATAGTTTGTCCATCAGATACCCCAGCGGGTATTTTAATAGTTAGAGATTGTTTATTTAAAACACGACCCTCGCCATGGCATTTAGCGCAAGGTTGAGAAATAATCGATCCTTCCCCTCCACAGGTAGGACAAACTATCTGACTATTAATATTACCCAGCATTGTCCTTTGTAGACGATTAATAAATCCTCGTCCTCCGCAATCAGGACAAGTTTTAGCTGCGGTGCCTGCTTGACTGCCCTTGCCTTGACAAGCCGGGCAGGTAACTAATTTTTCAAAAGTAAGGGTCTGCTCTCCGCCAAAAATAGCCGTTAAAAAATCTATTTTAATACTGATTTCTAAGTCACGGCCCTGATTGCTGGCTTTACGATTGGGGCGGTTATTTCTAAAGCCAAATAAATCACCAAATACATCACCCAGATCACCAAAATCGCCAAAATTAATATTAAATCCACCATTGTCGCCGCCACGATAGAATTGGCTAAAATCAAAACCACCCATATTGCCTGGTCCGGTTTGACTGCCCTGAAAATCGGCATTACCAAAGCGATCATATTGGGCTCGTTTATCTTTATCGCTTAAAACCTGGTAAGCTTCATTGATTTCCTTAAACCTAGCTTCATTACCACCAGCCTTGTCGGGATGATACTGATGGGCTAATTTATGGAAGGCTTTTTTAATTTCTTCCGCCGAAGCGGTTTTCGGCACTCCTAAAATTTGGTAATAATCTTTAGCCATAAATTATCTTGCTCAATAAGCAGCCCGAAGCCATCTTGGCTTCCGGCTGCCTAAAAGAAGATAAAAATTTATTGATTTTCTTCAATTTCGCCCTCTACTGGTCCACTATTGGGATTATCTCCACCGTGGTTATCATTAGAACCGGAATTAGTGTCGGGATTAGTGCCAGCCGACTGCTGATACATTGAGGCGCCAATGGTTTGTGCTAGCTGATTAATTTCCGTCATTTGCTGCCGTAAATTATCTAAATCATTGCCTTCTTTAGCCTTTTTTAATTCAGCCAGTTTAGCTTCTAACTGGGTTTTATCTTCAGCTTTCATTTTATCTCCTGATTCTTTTAATAATTTTTCTAACTGGAAAATAACGCTATCTGCCTGATTTTTAAGCTCAGCCGCTTCTTTTTTCTTTTGGTCCTCAGCGGCATGCTGTTCAGCTTCTTGACGTAGTTTTTCAATTTCTTCCTTGCTTAAGCCAGACGAGGCAGTAATAGTAATTTTTTGCTCTTTGCCTGAAGCTTTATCCTGAGCTTTAACATTTAAAATACCATTAGCATCAATATCAAAAGTAACTTCAATTTGAGGAACACCGCGAGGTGCTGGTGGAAGGCCATCTAGAATAAAACGCCCTAGTGATTTATTGTCAGCGGCCATTGGTCGTTCACCCTGTACAACATGAATTTCTACACTAGTTTGTCCGTCAGCGGCAGTAGAAAAAACTTGACTTTTAGAGGTAGGAACGGTGGTATTGCGTTCAATTAGCGGGGTAGCCACGCCACCCAGAGTTTCAATACCTAGAGTAAGTGGAGTTACATCAAGAAGTAATACGTCTTTAACATCTCCCTGCAGTACGCCGGCTTGAACTGCCGCCCCTAAAGCTACCACCTCGTCGGGGTTAACACTTAAATTGGGCTCCTTGCCAAAAAATTCTTTCACTTTAGCTTGTACGATGGGCATGCGAGTCATACCACCAACCAAAACCACTTCTTCAATGTCACTTACTTTATAGCCGGCATCAGCTAAGGCCTTTTTACAAGGTTCAATGGTTTGCTCCACTAAGTCGCCAATCAAGTTTTCTAATTGGGCTCTGGTAATTTTCATTACTAAATGTTTGGGTCCATTAGCATCGGTAGTAATAAAGGGTTGATTAATTTCTGTCTCCATCAGAGTAGATAACTCAATTTTAGCTTTTTCTGCTGCTTCTTTAATCCTTTGAAGAGCTAGGGTATCTTTAGATAAATCAATCCCCTGGTCTTTCTTAAATTCATCAATAATCCAGGCAATAATTCGCTGGTCAAAATCTTCACCCCCC
>CAZLFO010000050.1:0-4685 GCA_964558835.1 uncultured Gammaproteobacteria bacterium | reverse complement strand
GCTAACCCACCAAAAAAATGCAGCATATAGAGATAATTTAATGGACATAATTTAATGGATTATACCTAACATTACCAGATAAAACTTCAAAATGCAAATGTGGCCCAGTAGAACGGCCGGTTGAGCCCATCTCTCCAATAACTTGACCTTTTACTACGTTTTCTCCAGCTTTAACATATAAACGCGACAAATGACCATACCGAGTTTTTAATTTACCATGGTTAATAACAATAGTAGTGCCATAACCACCATTCCAGCCCGTAGTAGCGATCTCTACTCGGCCGCTGTCGGCGGCATAAATCGGTGTCCCGACTTTATTGGCAATATCAATACCAGTATGGCGCCATGAATAATATTGAGTAATACGATGACCCACTGTTGGCCAAGTCATACCACTGCCTGATGAGGTTAAACTCTTTTGGGCTGTTTCTTTAGCTGAGGTAAAAACCTGTTGGACATTGGAAGCTCCACTCTTAATTGCTTGTGCAATTTGACTGGCTGGAGTTGAAGGTGGCTGACCACCAGGAATAATTAAAGATTGTCCAATTATTACCTTATCACTAGATAAATTGTTGTAGGCAATAATATCTGTAGTCTTAACACCATATTGCTTAGCAATCTTAGATAAACTGTCTCCAGCCTTAACTTTATGTAGAACACCACTAACCGGTAAAATGGTTAATTTATCGCCAGGCCGTAAAAGAGTATTGGGACTTAAACCGTTTTGCCAAGCAATTGTATTTATGCTTACTCCGAAAGATTTAGCAATGCCACTTAAAGTATCGCCAATTTTAACAGTATAATAGCTAATAGATCTGGTGGGGGCAGTAGTGGTCGCACTCTGGATATTTACTTGAGGCAAACTAACAGGGCCTAGACTATATACCCAGCGATCAGTTGTCACTCCAGAAATAGCCGCCAAATCAGTAGGTTTGGTTGGCCCAAGAGTGCTCAAACTATTAGTAATAACAGGCAAATTATTCACATTAAGTTGACGAGCTGGTTGGCTATCTACCACTATATCATTAAATTGATTAAACTCACCACCTACTAGTTCAGATAACCAAGTGCTACGGACTAGGTCTTGAGCAGCTACCGGCTGATTACTCTCTTGACGGTTGTATAAAACAATAAACAAAGCTATAGACAGAAGAGTCATTACCGTTAGCCAAACATTTTGTTGATAGCGATTAATCGTTCGCCGACGCAATCGCAAATATAGCTTATAAAGCTTAGCAGCTGGCCGATAAATAAATAGCCAGCCGATAATCTTAAAAATATGCGACAATAGCCAAAAGACTATCTTTTTGACTGTGAGCAAACTATTTAATAAAAATAATGAACCGTCAACAAAGAAAGCCTTTATTGATCGGCCTATATTAGACTTGCCAATATGTTTATTTCCTAATATCAGCCTAACTCTATCATCTTTGGACACCTCAGTCAATTAGACCCTATAATTTTGAGCTAAAACTACACAAAAAATAGTCATACTTGCCCGACTAAACCTTTTCTGTTAGACTAATTTTAATTGGGTCACGTCGCCAAGGGGCTAAGGCAACAGTTTGCAAAACTGTTATACGTGGGTTCGATTCCCACCGTGACCTCCTTAAAAATTATTTTCTATTAAGTCTAGAAAATTATAGACTAAAATAGTAATCTCTGACTTAAAAATAAAAAATCATTTTATTCAATAAAACATTAAGTCTAGAAGAATGTGGTCAGAAGTCTTGACCACTTTTTTATTTTGTGCTATACTGTCCTTATAGTTCTTTTTACCTTCTTACTCTGGCTTCTCCAAAAAAAATAAAAACAAAAAATAAAAGGGCCAAGGTCACCATAAAGGAGACCAAAAGTTCCTTGAGGCCGGTTTAAGAATATAGCTCTTGAAATTTTTATAAAAATTTCAAGGAGGAGGCCGTCGGGGCCATTTCAATTTTTTACATTTTATGTAAATGAAGGGTCCGCAGTGGCTTCCTTTTTGTTTTATAAATATTCTTGACGAACGGTTATTTTTCCCCTACAATACCAATACTTGCCTTAATCGGCAAATTAGGCCCTCATAGTTCAATGGATAGAACAAGGGACTCCTAAGCCCTAAATCCATGTTCGATTCGTGGTGAGGGCGCGGAGATTATATAAATGGGCCATTAGCTCAGCTGGCTAGAGCGCTTCCATGGCATGGAAGAGGCCAAGGGTTCAAATCCCTTATGGTCCACAACCCTCATCTTTGTTCCATGTGGAACGAAGATATCATTAAATCAGTTCTCTGTTTTTGTCCATAAAAATCTGGACAAAATATTTAGTGGAAAAGTCCATAAAAATCTGGACAAAATATTTATCTAATGGCTAATATTAGCTAAAATTTATAGCAGTGGATAACTTGTGGATTACTTCTATTTAAGTCCAGACAAATCTGCCTTCTAAACATCCCCCCACTGTAAACCATGAATCAATACAACAACCCCTGGACCAATTTCGGCCAAGCGGTTGCCTGGGCGTATTTTCAAAAAGCTAACTATAAAATTCTAGCTAATAATTGGCATTATCATCATCAAAAAATTGACCTGGTGGCCCAGCAACAATCCGTTATTGTTTTTATAGAAATAAAACTATATTTTACCAACAAATTCAGCTATACCAATAAAATAATGGGGAGCTACCATGAAAAACAATTACAAATAGCAGCTAATTATTTTTTGCCAAAATATAAAATCAATAAATGGCGCTATGATTTTGTGGTCATTAGTGTTAATGGCTACCAGGGACTAGCTAAACTTAAACACTACCGGCAAATTACTCCCAGTCCACACTATCTAGCAAATTCCCAAACAATACTTGACTTGCCCCTAGCAACTCCGTATAGTGGAATAAATTAAAAATAAATAACAATATATGCGCTTGATTGTTGTTGAATCGCCAACTAAAGCTAAAACTATTAGCCATTTTTTAACTAAAACTGATATTGTTGAACCATCGTTTGGACATGTTCGTGATTTACCAACTAAAAAACTGGGGGTTGACATAAAAAATAATTTTGAACCGGAGTATGAAGTACCAGCGAAAGCTAAAAAAGTAGTAGCTAAATTAAAATCCTTAGTTAAAAAAGCTGATGAGGTTATTCTAGCTACTGATGAAGACCGAGAAGGCGAAGCAATCGCCTGGCACCTTCAACAATTATTAAAACTGCCAGCTAAACAAAAAAATCGCATTGTATTTCACGAAATAACCGAATCAGCCATAAAAAATGCCCTTAAAACACCAAGAGAACTTGATTATAATCTAATTAATGCTCAACAAGCAAGAAGGATATTAGATAGGTTGGTAGGCTATGAACTATCTCCTTTTTTATGGAAAAAAGTTGCTAAAAATTTATCGGCCGGACGAGTACAATCAGCCGCCGTAAGATTAATTGTGGAGAGAGAAAGAGAAATAGAGGCGTTCATTAAACAAGAATATTGGACAATTAGCGCTAATTTACAGGCGCATGAAGGAAAATTTACTGCTCAATTAATAAAATGGCAAGGAAAAACTTTAGATAAATTGGCAATAACCACCAAAGAAGAAGCTCAAAAAATCAAGGAACAACTCTCAAAAGCAAATTTTAATGTTCACAAAATTACCAAGGAAAAAATTATAAAGACACCACCTGCTCCTTTTACCACCTCAACCCTACAACAAGTAGCAAATAGATGGCTAGGCTTTTCGGCTAAACAAACCATGGTTTTAGCTCAACAATTATACGAGGGCATAAACTTAGGCCCAGAGGAGCAAGTTGGCCTTATTACTTATATGAGAACCGATGCCCTTGATTTATCTAACGAATTCATACACCAAGCTCGCACGGTCATCCAAAATAACTTTGGCCCACAATTTATAGCTAAAACTCCCCGTAAATTTATTAATAAAAACAAAAGAGCGCAAGAAGCTCATGAGGCTATACGGCCAACTAATCCTAACCGAACGCCAGAATCAGTAAAAAAATATTTAGATCCGCGTCAATTCAAACTTTATGAACTTATTTGGCAACGAGCCCTAGCTAGCCAGGCGGCAGAAGCACAAATTGATCACCTCTCAATAAATATTGAGGCTGACTCAGCAATATTTTTAGCTACCGGCCAAACAATTACTTTTCCTGGATATTTAAGCATTTACCCTGAACAGACTCAAGAAAAAATTCTACCCCATCTTACAGATAAGGAATCTCTAAAATTATTAGAACTAACAACCGATCAACACTTTACTCAACCGCCAGCTAGATATAGTGATGCTGGGCTGGTAAAACAATTAGAAAAATATGGTATTGGCCGACCGTCTACTTATGCCCCAATTATTGCAACCATTGAAAAGCGAGGCTATGCAATAAGAGATAATTATAAACGGTTAGAACCAACCGCCATTGGTAAAATAGTTAACGATTTGTTGGTAAAACATTTTCCTAATATCGTGGACTATCAGTTTACCGCCAGCATAGAAAATAGCTTAGATGATATTGCTAGGGGAGAAGTGGCTTGGCCAAAAATTATTGCTGATTTTTATTGGCCATTTCACAAACATTTAGAAGAAAAAAGCCAAGAATTGTCTAAAAAAGACATCATGCCAGAAACGCCCACCAATGAGGTCTGCGACAAATGTGGCGCTAAAATGGTCATAAAAATAGGGCGATATGGTCCATTTCTCGCCTG
>CAZLFO010000049.1:0-4867 GCA_964558835.1 uncultured Gammaproteobacteria bacterium | reverse complement strand
TTAAATTATGTCCATTAAATTATCTCTATATGCTGCATTTTTTTGGTGGGTTAGCTATAGTTGCTTTTGGGGTAGTCATTATCTTAAAACGAGAATGGATTTTAAATAATTTTGGTCGCCTAGATTTTTTTGAGGAGAAGTTGAGCGTCTATGGCGGAACCAGAATGGCTTATTCGTTAATTGGACTTATCGCTATTTTTATTGGTTTTTGTATTGCTTTTGGGTTAATGAACGATTTTTTGAGTTGGGTACTTAGTCCATTACTGCGCTATCAACAGAGTTAAATAAATATATGGGCCTTTAGCTCAGCTGGCTAGAGCACCTGCTTTGCACGCAGGAGGTCAAGGGTTCGAGTCCCTTAAGGTCCACCGTTGAGACATTATTTGAGAATAAATTACAAGTTTTTATTCTTGTTTCCCTTTACTATTAAGCTTTTTTTAGCTATTCTTATAGAGTAAATGTTTTTATGATTCTCAATCCTAAATTACACGAGCAGGCATCATTAACTTTAACTCCCAATGTCAACACCAAAAAACTGTTGCAAGTAATTTATCGTGCTCAGCATGGTCAGGCTAAAGATATGTCAGATCAGCCCAAAATTAAGGTTTCTAGCGTTATCTCTCGCATGGCCTTTTTTTATGAACAAATCCGCAATGCTGTTGAATATAAAGAAGAATATTTGCTTCGGAAAGGGGCCATTAAGCGAATTTTACGACGGGAAATTGTAATTGAAGGAGAAACTCAGGATTATCAATCCACGGACATTAGTGAGCATGTATTAACAGAATTAATTCGCGGTGGTTATTTGCCTAACAATCAACTGCCTACGACCCTTATTGATGAAGTGGCGGTTATTATTAAAAAATATTTGGTAATTAAAAACATTGCTGCCCCTAGTATAAACAGAGAGATTAGTAAGGATTTGACCAAAAAAGATTTAATGGAGATTAGAGAAAAAATAGCTAAACATAATCAACTGGTAGATTGGTTAATGGCAGTAGCGGCTAGTGAAATTGAGGCTCGTCTTTGCCAGGATCCAGTATTGAATCAAGCCATTAAGAATCTTTATGAGTATCTATCGGCTAACATTCAATTGTTTGACCAGCAAGAATTGGCTAAGGATTTACCGATTCAAATTTATCTTTCAATTAACCGCAATTTTGCTAAGCTAGATGATGACATGTTATCTTTTATTTTATTGAAATACTATATTGCTGGTTGGCAAAATTTACCGGAGAATCGTTGGCCGATAATAGCTAAAAATATTGAAAAAATTCGTCAGGCCATTAATAGTCAATTAAAGAGTCCACTAGCCGAGCCACTTAATAAAATTACTAGTCGTTATGCTGTAGCAATTTCCGTGTTGTTAGAACTTTTACGTCAAGACCCAGTAGGAGTTTATACAAACCTTAAAACTGACCCCAAGTCATTTTCCAGGCAGATTAAGAAAATTTGTGAGCAAAAATATACTAAAGCTAAAAAATTATTATGGCGAGCCGCTGTCCGCAGTATTATCTATATTTTTATTACTAAAGGTGTCTTAGTTATTCTTTTAGAGGTTCCAGCTAATAAGTTATTTGGGGCAGAAGTTGAGCCGTTAGCTTTGTTATTTAATGCTCTTTTTCCCCCAGCTTTGCTGTTCTCGTCAGTTCTAATTACTAAAGTGCCAAACGAAAGTAATACAGAGAAAATCATTAATTTAGTTAATGAATTATCTTTTGAAGAATATAGGCGGTCAGAACCCATTTTATTAAGAACACCCCAGATGAAAGTTAATTTTCTCCGGCGGATTTTTAATTTCTTTTATGGTCTAACTTTTATTATAACCTTCGGCGCCATTATCTGGTTACTATCTATATTCCATTTTACTTGGGTTAGTATCTTAATTTTTCTATTCTTTTTGGTGTTTGTCAGTTTTTTTATTATCCGCATCAAAAAAGCGACTAACGAACTTAAAGTTATAGAGGAAAAAGAAAGTTTATGGCGTACTCTTTTTAACCTTTTTAGTCTACCGGTTATTTCGGTTGGTAAATATCTTAGTGAAAAGTTTAATAAAATTAATGTCTTTACTTTTTTCTTAGATTTTATTATTGAAACTCCCTTTAAATTTTTGGTAAATATCGCCGAAGATTGGACTAATTATGTTAATGAACGTAAAAATCAAATAAGTTAAATTTATGACTGAGGAAGATAATTTATCTATTGAAGATTTATTAAATAATGAGGCATTGCAGCAAAAAGATTCGCAAGCTGCTAAATTAGCGCGTCGTGAACAAGAATTACGCGAGCAAGCAATTGAAGGGCAAGTAGCAGCTCAGGCAGCTCAGGCTGGCTTATTATATGTTGATTTGGTTAATTTCCCCATAAGTCCTGAAGCGATTGTTTTGTTAAATCAAGATGAAGCAGAAGAACTGCAAGCTATTTGTTTTTACTACGAAGGAGGTAATATCAGGATTGGCACAACTAATCCCAGTGATCATCTAAATAGAAAAATAAAAGAATTAGAAAATGAATATCATGTTAAAAGTAAACTTTATCTGGTTTCGCAGCGTAGTTTGAAGTATGGTTTTAAGGTTTATGATACTTTGCCTAAAATTAAACGATTTGAGGGAGTAGAAATTAGCCCGGTAGACTTAGCTCGTTATCAAGAAGAATTAAGTGATTTTCAGACGTTTAATAATAAGCTGCGAGAAGCTAATATAAGCCAGATCATGACCTTAATTATTGCTATCGCCTTAAAGACAGTTAGCAGTGATGTTCATATTGAAGCTGAGGAAACTGAAATAGCGGTTAGAATGAGAGTAGATGGGGTTTTACAACATGTAGCTTCTATTCCCAAGAATCAATGGAAAAAAGTTTTATCTCGATTAAAAGTGTTGGCCAGAGTAAAACTGAATGTAGAAAATAAACCTCAAGATGGCCGTTTTGACATCTTCCTTCCTAAAGAAAAAGTAGCTGTTAGGGCTTCATTTTTGCCAACAGCTTATGGTGAGAGTGTTGTTTTAAAATTACTAAGACCCGAGTCAGCCGTTTTGCCCTTAGATAGTTTAGGAATGCGGCCGGCAGTCCAAGCCACCCTGGAACGAGAAATGGTTAAACCCAATGGTCTTATTTTAACTACTGGCCCTACTGGTTCAGGTAAGACAACTACGTTATATGCTATTCTTAATAAATTAAACTCTCCTGATGTTAAGATTATTACTTTAGAGGATCCGATTGAATATGAGTTGGAGGGCATTAATCAAAGTCAAGTTGACGAAAGCCGAGGCTATACTTTTGCCAATGGCCTTAAATCCATTTTGCGGCAGGACCCTAATATCATCATGATTGGTGAAATTCGTGACTTAGATACTGCTACTATTGCTATCCAGGCTAGTTTAACTGGTCATCTAGTGTTTTCTACTCTCCACACTAACGATGCGGCCGGAGTACTGCCACGGTTAATTGATTTAGGGGTACAGCCATACCAATTAGCGCCAGCTATTAATGCTATTATTGGCCAGCGTTTAGTCCGTAAATTATGTCCCCATTGTCGGCAGGTCCATGAGCCCACTGAAGAAGAGAAAGAGCAGATTAATAAAATTTTAGCGGTTATTTCTCCTAAGGCCAACATTGATGTACCCCGGGAATTACCGACTTTTTATAAGGCTGGGCCAGGTTGTCCCTACTGTTCTGGTTTTGGTTATAAGGGGCGAGTTGGTCTTTTCGAGATTTTTACCATGACTGAGCCAATGAAGGTTTTATTAAATGAGGGGGCGCCTTCGTTTAAGGTAATGCGGCAAGCCATTGAAGATGGTATGGTTACTATGCTCCAAGACGGAATCTTAAGAATGCTTGATGGTCAGACTTCGTTGGCAGAAGTCTTAAGAGTGGTGGGTAAGACAGATTATATTGATGATTTATATGACATAGTTGTTTCTCAGACATTGGGGCGTGGTTTAACTATTAAAGAGGCAGACTTACAATTTGGTGAAGCCATAGCTAAAGATATTAATCAGGCCGGTACATTATTAGCTAATAAACCAACCAGCGAGATGATCACTGCCATAATGGCTGGAGCTATTGCTAGTAAGGCTGCCGATGTCCATATTGACCCCATTGAAGGTGGCGTAAAGATTCGTTACCGTCTTGACGGTATTTTGCATGATATTATTACCCTAGGCTCAGAACATTATGTTCCGTTAATTGGGGAGATTAAAAATTTAATAGGCTTATCACTCAGCGTTAAACAGCCAACCTTTGATGGTCGTTTTAGTATGGTTTTACCGCAAGAGCGGATGGATTGTCGTGTTTCTTTAATTACTGGCGGTTATGGAGAAACAGTGGTTATCCGTTTGCTATCTAGCCAATCTATTAGTTTGGAGTTATCCGATCTAGGTATTCGAGATACTTCTTTAGCCCTTATTAATGAATCGATGCATAAGACTAAGGGTATTATTATTACTACTGGTCCTACTGGTTCGGGCAAGACGACTACCCTTTATGCTTTACTCAGAAAATTAAACACTCCGGAGGTAAAAATTATTACTATTGAAGACCCCATTGAATATCATCTTGACGGAGTAATGCAGACCCAAATTGATTCAGCTGGTGGCTATACTTTTGCGGCAGCATTGCGTTCGTTAATGCGTCAGAATCCTAATATTATTATGGTGGGTGAAATTCGTGATCCAGAAACGGCTAAAACAGCCATTGAAGCTAGCTTAACTGGTCATCTAGTGCTATCTACTATTCATGCTAATAGTGCGGCTGGCGCAATTGCTCGGTTTGCCGGATTAGGCGTTGATCGGCCGATGCTGGCTAGCGCCCTGGAGTGTTCTATTGGCCAACGATTAGTTAGACGTTTGTGTCCTCATTGTAAAAAACC
>CAZLFO010000048.1:0-4901 GCA_964558835.1 uncultured Gammaproteobacteria bacterium | reverse complement strand
ATTATCCCTTAGGGGCGCCAATTAAATTTCAGCAATATAGTTTAGTGCAAGCTCCATCTGGGGCTATCTATCTCTTAGTTGATGATAAACGGCGGGGTTTTGTAAGTAAGCAAGCTTTCTCCAAGATGGGCTTTAATATGCAAGAAGTGGTATCGGCTAGCTGGGAAGACTTAGCGCCCTATAAAGAATCAACGTCCATTACGGTGACCTCTACTTATCCTACTGGTGCCTTGCTCCAAGATAAAAAGACTGGTGGAGTATATTGGGTGGAAGAAGGACGCAAGCGGCCTCTTCTAGATCGGGTGCTACTTACTACTAAATTTGCCAATCACCGTATTATTCCCGCCGATGCTATTGAGCTAGCAGCTTACCAAACCGAGGCGCCAATTAAGTTAGATGATGGAAATTTAATTAAAATTGAAGGCAGTCCTGATGTCTATATTTTAGATCACGGCGCCAAACGTCTAATTCCTAGTGAACGCATATTTGAAAATTTAGGCTATAAATGGAGCAATATAGTTACGGTTAACCCTCAACATTTTGAGCTTTATCCTCTAGGCCAGCCAGTAGAAGACCGATTGCCAGTTGATTCTGGACCACCTGTTGCTACTTCTACTCCCGCCACTACTTTGCCAGATTTAGTATCTACTAGCAGTAATAATGATATAACTAGTACATCTAGCTCAACTATTAATTCTTTTAGTCCTTAATATGGCTTTGGTATTTGCTGGCCTAGTGCCTCACTCTCCATTACTTGCGCCCAATATTGGCCGGGAGCATCGCCAGTTATTGGCTAAAACTTTAAAGGCCTTTGAAGAATTATCTGATGTTTTAACCAAGGCTCAGCCAGAGGCCATGATTATTGTCTCGTCTCACGTAGAAAGCGGTCTTAATTGGTGGAATGCTAACGTCTCCTTAAATTATCATGCTGATTTAAGTTCTTTTGGTGATTTACTTACTAAAGATAACTGGGAAGGCGCCTTAAAATTAGTAATTGATCTGGAAGATTATTTGGGTTTTAACCTGCCGCTTCGTCTTTATAGTCAGCCAGCTTTAGATTATGGCACCTCCATACCATTGCTATTATTAGGCGCGGCAGCTCAAAAGCTTAAAATTTTACCCGTGGGTTATATTAATGATCAGCCAGAACGTCAGGCGGTATTTGGCCATAAATTGGGTGAATTTTTACGTCAATGGCCGGGACGAGTAGCTCTTTTAGGTTCAGGAGATTTAGCTCATACCTTAGGACCAGACCAATCAGGTAAAGCTCAAGCGCGAGGTCATAAATTTGACCAGGAGCTTCAAAAAGCCCTGGAACAAAAGGATGAGGCGGCTATATTACATATACCTCAGGAGTTGCGGGATAAAACTGGCCAATGTGCCTGGCTGGCTTATTTAACTGTCAATGCGGCTGTAGCTGAACAGCCAGGCCAATGGCGTAACTTAGTGTATGAAGCTCCTTTCGGGGTGGGTAGCGCTATGTGGTATTGGCAAACCAGTAGCTAAAATTTATTATTATTTTTGTGATAATTATTAAGTATTTTGAAGAAATATTGCCAACGATTACCGTTCTCACAGAGTTCCTGGGTATCAATGAGAGCTTGGCGAATAGTAGTTTCGGGAAATTGTTGGCATACTTTAAAAATAGCCGAGCGCTTAAAATCTGGCACCCTCAGTCGTTCAATAACTTCTAAGGCTAATTGTTGCCAAGGATAGGCTGGTGGTTTAGTGATTTTCCGAGGTTGCTTTATTAATTCTCCAATGGTAACAAATTGACGAACATCACGGGCCATAATAGTTAAATTAAATATCATCTAAAGTATAATCAAATTATGGATCAAAAGCAAATAGACAAAGGACAGGTGCGCCGCCTAGTTATTTATCCTGATTCTCGTTTACGGCGTATAGCTCAGCCAGTAGATATGGTCAGGCTACAGGATAAAAAATTTCAAGAATTAATTGTTGATATGGCCAAGACCATGATAGTTAAAGATGGAATTGGTTTGGCCGCGCCTCAAGTGGGCCGTAATTGGCGCTTAATTGTGGTTAATACTGATGAGGGTGTCTGGCCGATGATTAATCCGGTTATTACTAAACTAAGTTCAAGCACCAGCCTGGAAGAAGAAGGATGTTTATCTTTGCCTAATGTTTTTGGTAAAGTTAAGCGGGCTAAATCACTTCATTGTCATTATCTTAATGAGTTAGGTCAAGAAGGTAATTTAACAGCCCATGGTGCTCTGGCTCGGGTTATTCAACATGAGGTTGACCATTTAAATGGTGTCCTGTTTATTGACTATCTAAATTTATGACTATCATGCCATCTAAAAAAATTAATGTAGTTTTAGCCGGTTCACCGTCGATGGCTATTCCGGCCTTTGAGGCTCTGTGGCAGGATAGCCGTTATAATATTTACGGAGTATTAACCCAGCAGGATAAACCAGCTGGACGTGGACGTAAGATGACGCCGCCGCCTGTTAAATTATGGGCTCAAAGTCATAATTTATTAGTTTGGCAGCCCCAGTATTTACTATCATGGCTGACTACTGCTCAAGAAATTAAACCGGACATAATTGTTGTCATGGCTTACGGTCAATTTGTCCCCTCGGCCCTACTTAATGTTCCCCGGTTAGGTTGGGTTAATGTTCATGGTTCACTACTGCCCAAATATCGTGGTGCGGGCGTATTAATAGCCCCCATAATTAACGGTGATAAAGAAACTGGTATTTCTCTTATCCAATTAACTAAGAAATTAGATGCTGGCCCCATTATTGCCAGACGGATTATTCCCCTGTCTCCTACTGAAACTAATGGGAGTTTAGCTGCCAAAATAGCTAATGTGGCTGCTCTAATGTTACCTGATACTTTATATCAATATGCTCAGGGCTTATTAGTGCCTCAAGAGCAAGATGATAGTCAAAGTACTTATGTGGGGTTAATTAAGTCTCAAGATGCTAGAATTAACTGGCGTAAATCAGCTAAGGAAATAGAAAGATTTATTAGAGCGATGCAACCTCAGCCTGGTGCATGGACGATGTTGTCTGATAACCGTTTAAAAATTATCGCTAGCCAAGTAGCTGATTCAGCTGGCTTTAAACCAGGGCAAGTGGAATGTGTTAATAACCAATTAATGGTTGGCACTGGTCAAGGTAATTTAATTATTACCAAATTGCAATTAGCCGGACGGTCGGTTTTAAGTGGAGTAGAATTTTTAAGAGGCCATCCGACTATAGTTAGCGCCTATTTATATTAAGACACCTCTGGACAGACTGCTTAGTTTTTGTTATATATAGGTCATTAGGCCACCATCGTCTAGTGGTTAGGACACATGGTTCTCAGCCATGTAACTGGGGTTCAACTCCCCATGGTGGTACTTATTCTTGACAATTTTTCTTATTTTTTGCTACAATAGGACTATCTTAGCCCATCGGGGCTTTTTTTAGAATTAAGATTATGGAGAAAATCATTGCTTATTTTAAATCTGCTTGGGCCGAAATTAAAAAAGTCAGTTGGCCAACTAAAAAAGAAACTTATAATTACACTTTATTGGTTATTGGCATTAGTTTAGGCACCGCTATTTTTTTAGGTGCCCTAGATGCTTTATTTACTGTTGGTCTTACGGCCATTATTAAATAATAATTTTTTCTTTTTATGGCTAAGCAAATTTTAAATCAAGGCCGTCGCTGGTATGTATTACATACCTATTCGGGTTATGAAGAAAATGTAGCTCAGAATATTAAGCAGCGGATTGAGTCAATGGACATGGAAGATAAAATTTTTAATGTCATGATTCCTACTGAAAAGAAAATAAAGATTGTCAATGGTAAGCGTAAGGTTTATGAAGAAAAGATTTTTCCTGGTTATATTTTAGTGGAAATGATTGTAACCGATGATTCATGGTATGCTATTCGTAATACTCCCAATGTTACTGGTTTTGTGGGAACTGGCACTGTGCCTACCCCGATTGATGAGGCAGAAATTAAAGAACTGCAAAAGCGAATGGGATTAGATGAACCTAAATTTAAGATTGATGTGTCAGTTGGCTCGCCGGTAAAAATTATTGATGGTCCGTTTAAGAATTTAGAAGGTAAGGTAACTGAAATTGATGAAAATCGTGGTAAGGTCAAGATATTAATTTCTATGTTTGGACGCGAAACCCCAATAGAACTAGATTTTTTGCAAATAACTAAGATTTAAGTATTATATGGCTAAAAAAATTCTTGCACAGATAAAGTTACAAATTAAAGGCGGACAAGCTAATCCTGCCCCGCCAGTTGGTCCAGCCTTGGGGCAACATGGAGTCAATATTAGTGATTTTTGTAGTAAATTTAATGAAGCAACGCGAGATAAGATGGGAGAAGTAGTGCCAGTGGTTATTACAGTTTATGCTGATCGCAGTTTTGATTTTATCACCAAGACGGCACCAGCCGCTGAATTAATCAAACAAGCGGCGCAAATTAATAAAGGCTCTGGTCAACCCCTTAAAGAAAAAGTTGGCACTATTACTACTGCTCAATTGCGAGATATTGCTGAAAAGAAACTGTCGGATTTAAATGCTCGAGATGTTGAGGCAGCGATGAAAATTATTGCCGGTACGGCTCGCCAAATGGGTATAGAAATTAAAGATTAAAAATAAATAATATATCGTGGGAGCTATTTATTTAGTAGCGCTCTACACCACAATTATATGGTAAAAAAAAGACAAAAAAATATTAAACCCGCCAGAAAGGGCAAAGCTCAAGTAGCGGTGCGTCAATTAGTAGATAAATCTAAGATTTATCCTTTAACTGAAGCTTTAGAATTAGCCAAAAAGACTAGCACAGTTAAGTTTGATGCCTCCATTGAAGTTCATATTCGGCTAGGTATTGATCCTCGCAAGGGTGACCAACAAATTCGTGGGGCCG
>CAZLFO010000047.1:0-5098 GCA_964558835.1 uncultured Gammaproteobacteria bacterium | reverse complement strand
AATATCATTTATATCAATGACTGGCGCTTCCGCTTCAGGTAACTCAGGATAAACTTCTACCATAGCGAAAGAAGTCTGACGCAAATGCTGAGCATTAAACGGTGAATTGCGCAATAATCGATGAGTCCCGTTTTCTCCTCTAAGATAGCCATAAGCCCACTCGCCAGCCAACCGCAAAGTAACACTTTTAATGCCAGCTTCGTTTCCCCTCTGTTCTTCTATGACTTGACTAGTCCAGTTATTACGCCAAGCATAACGTAAATACATTCTTTCTAACATTGCCGCCCAATCTTGCGCTTCCACTCCCCCCGTGCCGGCATGAATAGATAAAATAGCTGGCCGCTCATCATGAGGTTGAGTAAAAAAACGGCTAATTTCTAATTGATCAATTATTTTAGTAAGTTCTGGCAGTTCTTCCTGGACCAGCTGATTAATCTCTGGACCATCTTCTTTATTAACTAATTCTACTAAATCATCTAGCCGCTTCAATGTTTGGTAATAATTGTTTAACACCTGTTCGGTGGCCTCAATTTGTTGTAATAGCTCACCAGCCTGAGCAGGGTGAGACCAAAAATCTGGCTCCGCAGTGGCCTGCCGCCACCCTCGCAATTTATCTGTTTGACCAGCTAAGTCAAAGACATCTCCCAATTTCTAGGAGGCGCTGACGTAAATTTTCTATTGCCTCTTTATTGATTATTTCTGCTGGCATATAACAAAATTATTTATGGATAATAGAAAAAATTTGGTTGATTAAATTATTAATAAACGGCGGCAAATAAATAACTCCACCCACGATAGTAATAATAGCCACGGCTGTTGTTATATATCCCCATAGACGTCGCCGCCTAACATATTTAGAGATTGCCTGCACCTCATTTTTTATTTGAATTATATCGGCCGTTTGTTCTGCCAATAGACGGCGCCAATCTTCATCCATAAATAAAAATTATTATAATAATAACAACGACTATATTATACCAAAAAATTGAGTAAACTCGCAATCATCTAATAGCCGCCCCTCTTATCTCTGCCTGGGCTATAGCTAAAAAATTGTTCATTTCTACCTCAGTAAAAGGTGGCTGTCCAGCCAACCCACTATCTAATAAATTGCCATCTAACCGGCCACGCTGTAAATACCAACGTTGCGCTCCTTTTAATTCCTTCGCCAGCTCGGCAATATCTTGAAGGCCAAGAAGACCAGGAACTAATGTAGTCCTAAATTCATAGTGGATAGGGGACTTATTTATTAACCAAGTTACTAATTCTTGGACATTAGCTACTAAACTAGCTAAAACTGCCTCAGGCAGGGCCATAATTTGGTCGTATTTAGACCAAGGAGCCTTTACATCTACTGCCAAATAATCTATAAGGTTCTGAGCTATTAAATCTTTAACTATCGCCGGATTAGTGCCATTAGTGTCTAGTTTAATCAAAAATCCCCGCAGTTTAATTTCCTTAATAACCTCGACTAAATCTTTTTGCAGTGTTGGCTCACCGCCAGTAATAACTATGGCTTCTACTAGGCCTTGCCGCTCCGCCAAAAATGACCAGAGCTGAGAAAGTTCATAGCCTCCTTTGGTGCTTACCTCAATTAATGAAGGATTATAACAATAACGACAGCGAAAATTGCAACCTTGGGTAAAAATTATTGCGGCTACTTTATCTGGATAATCTAAGAGGCTAAATGGTTCAAATCCACCAATAATCATTTTAAGAGTTATCAGTTTTTAGTTGGTCTTCGTGCACTACAAAAGTACGGCGATTGGCAAATTCTGCTTGTTTAGCATCGTTCCACTGGTTAACTGGACGTAAATAACCAGTAACCCGACTATACACCTCACAGGGGGTACGTTGCGCTTCATTGGGGGAAGTCATAGGCTTATTCTTAAAATAATTAAATAAATAATAAATTATTGTTTAGCGGTAGCTACCGGCTCAGTAACATAACCAATTTCTTCATCACATTTAGGACAATAATAATGCTCACCGGCAATATAACCATGTTTAGGACAAATAGAAAAAGTGGGGGTAATAGTAAAATAAGGCAAATGATAATTTCCCGCTATCTTACGCACTAAAGTTCGCACTGCCGTCGCGCTAGGCAAAGATTCGCCCAAAAAGAAATGAAGTACTGTCCCTCCAGTATATTTAGTTTGTAAATCATCTTGTAATTTTAAGGCCTCAAAGACATCAGTCGTAAAATTAACTGGCAGTTGGCTAGAATTAGTATAAAATGGGGGTTCGTTGGGATGATCACTATTAGCAGCTTTAATGTCTGGATAAAGATCTCGGTCCAACCGGGCTAAACGACGAGCTGTCCCCTCGGCTGGCGTAGCTTCTAAATTATATAAATGGTTAGTCTCTGCCTGAAATTGACCAATCATCTGACGCATAAAATCTAAAATCTCGCCAGCAAATTGATGGCCCGCCGGACTAGCAATAGTATCACTAATAGGAGCAAAATTAAGGAGAGCTTCATTTACTCCTACCAGACCAATAGTACTAAAATGATTGCTCCAATAACCGCCGAACCGCTCTTTAATGGTCATAAGATAATGCCGAGCATAAGGATAAAGACCGCTATTGGTCAATTTTTCAATAAGCTCCCGCTTAGTTTCTAGGCTCTCCTTGGCGAGACGCATAAGTTGAGCTAGCCGATCAAAAAACTCTTCTTTAGTATGGCTAAGATAACCTATCCGCGGCAAATTAATAGTAACTACCCCAATAGAACCAGTCAGTGGATTAGCGCCAAATAATCCTCCACCCCGCCTCCGAAGTTCACGATTGTCTAAACGTAGGCGGCAGCACATCGAACGAGCATCCTCGGGGTCCATGTCAGAATTAATAAAATTAGAAAAATAAGGAATGCCATATTTACGTGTCATTTCAAAAATTTTAGTAGCTACCGGCGAATCCCAATCAAAGTCTTTAGTAAGATTATAGGTAGGAATGGGAAAAGAAAAAACACGACCCCTGGCATCACCTTCCATCATCAACTCGGCAAAAGCGCTATTTAACATATCCATTTCCTCTTGAAAATCACGGTAACGCTCAGGCTGTAACGCTCCGCCAATAATTACATTCTCCTCTCCTAAAACTTTAGGAGGGCGTAAATCCATAGTAATGTTAGTAAACGGTGTCTGAAAGCCTACCCTAGTCGGCACATTAACATTATATAAAAATTCTTGCATGGCCTGTTTTACCTCTTCATAGGTTAAATGGTCATAGCGAATAAATGGCGCTAGGTAGGTATCAAAGCTAGAAAAAGCTTGGGCTCCAGCCACTTCTCCCTGCACGGTATAAAAAAAATTAATAATTTGTCCTAAGGCCGTACGTAGATGTTTAGCTGGTCTGGCTTCCACTTTACCGCCAACTCCGCCAAAACCCCGCATAAGTAAATCCTTAATATCCCAGCCAGCGCAATAAGCCGCTAGAATCTGCAAATCATGAAGATGAAAATCACCGCTCTGATGGGCCTCTCTAATCGGGGCGGCATATACTTTATTTAGCCAATAAGTAGAAGAGACAATGGAAGACAAATGATTATTAAGCCCCTGTAAACTAAAACTCATATTAGAATTTTCTTTAACCCGCCAATCAGTTTGGTCTAGATAATCATCCATAATCTGGCCGGAATCAATAAGTAAAGACAGATCGCGTAATCGGGCATGTTGGTCACGGTATAAAATGTAGCCTTTAGCTACCTTGATTAAACGGTTGTTAATTAAAGCTTCCTCGACCATGTCCTGAATTTCTTCTACGGCGGGAATAGTACGAGCATGGAACTTATGATTAAGCACACTAACCACCTCATCAGTAATGGACTGAGCCTTGGACTCATCTGGCTCTCCAGCCGCAATCATCGCTTTGTTAATGGCGGTAAAAATTTTATTCCGATCAAAATCAACAATATCGCCGGAACGTTTACGAATTTTTGTGATAGTTTCTCCCATAAAAGTTATTTAGATGGTTTAAGTAGTTTATTAAGCTCTTCACTTAAATCTTGCAACTCAAAATCTGAATAAACACTAGCAAAACGGATATAGGCCACTTTATCCACTTTTTTCAGCTGACGCATTACTAGACGGCCAATATCTCGACTTTCAATCTCGCTTTGTCGTTTTGCCTGAATATCCCGCTCAATTAAATTAACCAGACGCTTAAATTGGTCGTCGTTAATGGGCCGTTTCTCTGTAGCCTTGCGGAGACCGCCTATTAGTTTATCTCGGTTATAAAGCTCCTTGCGGCCATCACGTTTGACCACTATTAAATCTAAAATTTCCATTTCTTCATAAGTGGAAAATCGAAAACCACACTTTAGGCACTCTCGACGGCGACGAATAGATAAGCCGTCACTGACTACCCGCGAGTCAATCACTTTAGTTTCCGAATAATCACAAATAGGACATTTCATAATTTTTGGCTAAAACTACATATTGTGCCTTAATTTATAGTTTTAGCACAAAATATAGTTAGTCGTGGCTATATTATATCACTTTTAGAAAGGCAAACAAGTAGACAAAAAATGGCTAAAAAATAACAAAAAAACGCCAGCGCTATCACTGACGTTTTGGCTCTTAAAAAATAAACTGAAAATTTTTACATTATTTTTTTTCGTAAAAAGGCTGGGACACTCAAATCATCATCCTCCTCGCCTTCGGGAGATTCAACAGCCTCAGGAGTAGCAGCTGGCTTGGCTGGTTCAACCTGAGCTTTCTTAAGGGCGGACATAAAACCTTTACGACTCTCTCTAGCTTCTGTCCCGCTGTCTGACTGATTTTTTTCCACAAAACTAGTTGGCTTATAGAAAGAATCAAAAGCCTTACTAGCAGTTCCACCTTCAGCTGAGGCAGGATTATCAAAACCAGCGGCAATCACCGTCACTCTGACCTCATCCTTAAAATTATTATCTATGGTAGTACCAAAAATTATTTTAGCCTCCTCGTCTACGGCGTTAGTAATAATTTTAGCCGCTTCATGCACCTCATCTAAAGCCAAACTGGGTCCACCAGTAATAGTAAACAGAACACCCTTGGCGCCATCGATGGACATTTCCAGAAGCGGTGAACTAATGGCCGCCTTAGCTGCCTCAATAGCC
>CAZLFO010000046.1:0-5104 GCA_964558835.1 uncultured Gammaproteobacteria bacterium | reverse complement strand
TGATGTCATCAAGCCAAGAAAACTCCGGGAAGTGGACTTACCGTTTGGGTTTGTCCACTCAGGCCTATAGCAACGGGTCCGGGGGAAATCCGTTTATAACGGGCGAGCCCGGTGGCGTTATTATTACCAACCCAGTGAATAGCATAGATTATTCTTGGGTTCAATTGGTCAATAACCAGCAAGATGGCCGTCTTATTATTGAGGTTACTTGCTGGGATCAAGATGAAGTTTTCCTCAACTATGGAGGAAACTTCATTTATGGGGCTCCCCCTGCCCAATGGAACTGGGCAAACATAGGGGGGAGTATATATTATGTCTCCAACCCCCCCCCTCAGCAAGGTGGTAATTTACATTTTGCCCTAAGGGGCGGGCAGTTATTACCTACTGGGGGTGGTGGACAGTTGCCAGGGTTGCTGGGTGATACTCCTCCAGCGACCTTGCGTATTACAGCTTTAACCGATTCTATTAGGGTATTTTTTAACCTGGATCGGTTAGAGAATTTTAATGGCGGAGCATGGGTGGAATATATGTCACCCACCCATGAAATTGTCCACCAATCTCTCCCGCTGTCCTCTTTTTCAGGCTGGGGAGAGATTGATATCCCGCTGTCGGCCTTAGCGGACGATCCTGTTAGGGTCCGCTATGGTCATCTTAATGATGAGCTGGCCGACATGTCCGGGTCAGAATTTTGGATCCCTACTGACGGTTGGCTGGAGTTTTACCTCCAGCCAATAAATAGTAAGGGAGGAAAGAGCAGCGGTTGGCGCATGCTACCCGTCGCTCAAATTAAATAAAGTAAAATTTATTTGGCCCGTTTGTATTAGTTAGCCTAATCGCTAATTACTACAACGGGCCTTTCTTTTTTTAGCAGAATTATTTACAATAGGGTCATGGGAAAATATACTTTATTTATTGACACTGTTCTTCGGCCGGGTGTTTTGATAGCTCTAAAAAGAGGAGGGGAGATAGTAATTCAAAACTTTTATCCTGGTAATCGTGAGCAAGCTGAGAAATTATTGCCCAGTATTGAACAGCTGTTAACTGAGGCAGGCTTAAAATTATTTGACCTAGAAAAGATTGAAGTAGTTAACTGCGGGGGTAGTTTTACTTCTCTGCGGCTAGGAGTAGTAATAGCTAATGCCCTAGGCTATGCCCTGGATGTGCCAGTAAGCGGGACTAGTGGACAGTCGTTTTTAGCTTCGGGCTATCAAATTGTAGCACCAGAATATATTGGTGAACCCAATATCACCTTAAAAAATAAAACCTGTTAGGTATAAGGTGAATACAATTTTTGTTTAGTGGTTTTTGTTTATAAGTTTTGATACTCCGTCGGGAGTATTTTTTATTGTTATTTTTTCTTTATTATTAGCTATATTTTATACTATCAGTTTAGGCCTTGACACTTATTTGGAAAGAGCCTATAATTTGCTTGGTGGTGAATAATGGTGAATAATGGTGAATTACCAGCCACTATGTCTAACTCCTAAGCAATGTTTATCGGCGAATTTCAACACAATTTAGATGAAAAAGGACGCTTGGCCATTCCAGCCAAGTTTCGCGCTGATTTAAAAAAAGGAGCAGTTGTAACCAAGGGCTTGGACAACTGCTTGTTTTTATATACCAAAGATGCTTGGGAGGAATTAATTAATAGCAAATTGAGCCGTCTGTCATTTAATAAAGCTAACCAGCGGGCTTTTGCCCGTTTTATGCTCTCTGGAGCCTGTGAGGTAGATTTTGATGCTCAGGGCCGGATTGTTTTACCCGAATATCTGCGCCACTTTGCTGATTTGCATAAGCAGGTGGTGATTGCCGGTCTTTATGATCGTTTAGAAATTTGGGACAAAGACCGCTGGGAAGCTTATCGGGCGAATAATGACCAAGCTAGTAGCTCAATTGCTGAATCGCTGGATAACCTTCTTTAGTATGGAGTATCAGCATACCCCAGTTTTACTTAAAGAGGTATTAGCAGTTTTACAACCACAAGAGGGACAACGATTTATTGATGCCACGCTGGGCAGCGGGGGTTATACCATAGCTTTAGCCAAAGCTGTAGGTCCAACTGGTCTTATCGTTAGCTTTGATTTAGATCCATTAGCCATTGCTAACGCTCGTCACAAGTTGTCCCAAGAAAATATTAACAATGTTCTTTTAATTAATGATAATTTCGCTAATTTGAGCCAGGATTTAAAGGAACGGGGTATTGATAGCCAATTTAATGGCCTCGTTCTAGACCTGGGTCTTTCATCAGCTCAACTTGCAGATACTGATCGGGGTTTTTCCTTTACCCAGGACGGACCGTTAGATATGGCTTTTGGACCAGCAAGCCCTTACTCCACTAGTGAAATTGTCAATCATTGGACAGAAAGCGAATTAAGACGCATTATTCGTGATTATGGCGAAGAACCATGGGCTGGACCATTAGCGAAAGCTATTGCCAGATATCGTCGTCGTCAGCCTATTACGCGGACTCAAGAGCTAGTAACAATAGTGGAACAAGTATTACCGCCTAGCTATGTGGCGAGAAGTCGTCATCACCCAGCTACTAAGTTATTTCAGGCCCTACGTATTGCCACCAACCAGGAATTAGAAAACTTAACTTCTGTCCTCAATCAGTCCCTAAGCTTGTTGTGCCCCCATGGCCGCATTGTCGCTGTTACTTTTCATAGCTTGGAAGATCGGATAGTTAAACATTTTTTCTTAAGGGAAAGTAAAGATTGTCTATGCCCGCCAGAGTTTCCTGTTTGTCGATGCGGCCATCACGCACAGTTAAAAATAATTTATCGTCACCCGCTTAAAGCTAGCGAGGCTGAAAAAGCGGGTAATCCGCGAGCTCGTAGCGCCAAATTACGCGCTGCCAGTAAACTTTAATTAAATATTAATTTACCCCTATGACAGTCAGCCACCAAGAATTAGTTTCTCCTAATTGTTTAAAGCGAAAATCAGCCAATACGAAGAAGTGGCAATGGCGACGAATAAATTATTGTCTATGGTCAGGAATTGTTTTATTGATTTTAGCTTATTTGGCCGTGGCTAATAATTTGGCTATCCAGACATTTGCCCTGCGAGATTATAAAAAACAACTGGCCAAATTAGAACAGGAACAAGTTGATTTGCAGACTGAAGTAGCTAGACTTAATTCATATAGCTATTTACAGCAACAGGTACAACATTTAGGTATGGTGCCAGTAAGCCGTTTATCTTACGCCGTAAGTGCCAATGACTTGATGGCTAAAAAGTAATTTTATGCCCCGGCCAGACAGATTAGTGGCTCAGAGTAGCCGGTTTAATATTAGTCATCAACCAAACAAAAAATTCAACATTAACTTGAAATTAGTGTTGATTTTTTTTATTATTGCTGGTCTTATGGTAGTAGCTAGATTATTTTGGTTACAAATAATGAATCATGATTATTATTTAGCCAAAGCGCGTGACCAGCAAGAATTTTATGCTGAGTTAGCTCCGAGTCGGGGTCAAATTTTTGTTTATGATAAGACGACTAATGGGGGTAAGGAGCTTTATCCTTTAGCTACTAATCGACGGCTTTTTAATTTATATGCTGTACCACGTGATTTAGAGATAGATAAACTTAATCAATTGCGAGAAGAACAAGCTAAAGCTAAGGAAAAAGGTCGTACTGATTATTTATTGCCAGTCATTATTGAACCCCATGATTTGGCTGAAGTTTTTTTTGAAGCTTTTGATCAGCCAGCCATTATTGCCGAGATTAAGCAGGCCGAACAAAATAACTTAAAGCAGCAATTAGATGAAGAGATGTCTAAATTACCTTCGGCGTCCAGCAGCGAAGAGATAGCTATAGCCAAAGAGGCTATTTTAAAAAAGCAGCAGGATTTACTAGCAGATAAATTTTATCAAGAGATGGCTCAAGCTCGGTATGATGCCGCTCTTAAAGAAAAATCAGCGGCTAAGATTGCCGAGTATTTACAAATTTTAAATAAAGGCGGTGACCCCTATGAAATTATTGGTAAGAAATTAGAAGGTGAACAAATTCTTAAACTTTATTTTAAGATTTTAAGCCGAGTGTGGGGCGATGCTACTGTAAGTCCAGATGATTTGTCATTAGACGGAGAAACGGTTATCTGGCAACCAAAAAATAAAGATAAAAAATACTCTATCATTATAAATGGACTAGGACAAACTAGCCGGGAATATAGGTATTATCCAGAAAAAAACATTGAGGCTAATATTTTAGGCTTTGTTTCTTTTGCCAATGATGATGATTTAATTGGCCAAGGCAAATATGGATTAGAAGAAGCCTTTGATGATATTCTGGCTGGTCGGGCTGGTTTAGTTAAGGGAGATTTGAGCGCTAATCGGGCAGTTATTTTGGGGGGACGAGATTATAAGGCGCAAACTAACGGTTCAGATTTAATTTTAACAATTGATCGCTCTATTCAGAATTTTGCTTGTACTAAATTATTGGAGACAGTAGCTAAACATCAGGCCGATAGCGGTAGTGTAGTAGTAATTGATCCTAAAACTGGAGCGGTTCTAGCAATGTGTTCGGCTCCTAGCTTTGATCCTAATAATTATTCGCTGGTTAAAGATTTGAAGCACTTTAATAATCAGCCAACCTTTGAAGCTTATGAGCCAGGTTCAATTTTTAAGGCTATTACTATGGCAATTGGCATTGATCAGGGCAAGGTGACGCCTCAAACAACCTATAATGATAGTGGTTCAGTAATGGTGGGCCATAATAAAATTAATAACTCAGACTTTAAAGGCCGGGGAGTAGTTAATATGGTGCGAGTTCTTCAGGATTCTTTGAATACTGGGGCAGTTTTTGTGATGCGCCAAATTGGGTTAGAGAATTTTCGGGCCGGGGTAGAAAAGTTTGGCTTTGGTAAAAAAACAGGTATTGAATTGCCAGCTGAGTCGGCTGGTAGTATTAGTAATTTATATCAAAAATTTGGGCAAGAAATTAATGCGGCTACTGCCTCATTTGGTCAGGGCATTAATGTGACCACCTTGCAGATGGCTATGGCTTTTGGAGCGCTAGCTAATGAGGGTAAGCTGAGCCATGGAAAACTGAAGGCTTAAATAAAGAAACTAGGCTAAGAGCTGTGGCATATTTAATCCAGACTGG
>CAZLFO010000045.1:1267-5133 GCA_964558835.1 uncultured Gammaproteobacteria bacterium | reverse complement strand
AATTGGTATCTAGCGCGTCATGAGTTAGAGGTAAGTTTAATCCATGGAGCCTGGATTGATGCCGGTACTTTTGATAGCCTGCTTAAGGCCCAATCTTTAGCCAGAGACCGTTTACAAAGTAAACTTATTATTTAGACCAAGGGTTTATTTATGAATACACGAATTATTGCGACTGTTGGGCCGAGCTCCTGGGATTATAATGTTCTTAAAAGTCTTATTCGCAATGGTACCAACATTGTACGGCTTAATTTTTCTCACGCGGATATTAAGCAGCTGATTGACTTAAAAAAGAATTTGAAGAAAATTAAGCAGGCAACTGGCCATCAAGCTTTAATTATGCAGGACTTACAGGGGCCACGTTTAAGAATTGGTC
The DNA here is from genome assembly GCA_964558835.1 of uncultured Gammaproteobacteria bacterium. Classification (GTDB taxonomy): domain Bacteria; phylum Patescibacteriota; class Patescibacteriia; order Patescibacteriales; family Patescibacteriaceae; genus UBA1359. Next base: position 4,760 of record CAZLFO010000045.1, on the reverse strand, counting down.
AGTTAGATCAAGAGATAGAGCTAATAGATGGTGAGATTTATATTTTTACGGCTGGTCCTTCTAGTATAGCTAATCGGGAGATTCAAATTGATGACCCTGATTTATATGAAGATCTTCAAGAGGGGGATTCATTTTTTTTATCTAATGGTGAGCTAGAGCTTAGGATAGTAGATATTAAAGATAAAAAGATTTATGCTCAAGTGGAGCGAGGCGGATTACTAATGTCTCATAAGGGTATCAATTTACCTAATACCCGGTTACGACGTAGCGGACTAACTCCTAAAGATATTGCTGATGTAGAGATGGCTCTTAAATGTGGGGGTATAGATTATATTGCCCTGTCTTTTGTACAAAGTGCGGCTGACTTACAGAAGCTGCGGAAAATTATAGCCGGTCGCCCCATTAGGATTATTGCTAAGATTGAGCGGGCTGTGGCTATGGAAAATATTGATGAAATTATTAAAGAATCAGACGGGATTATGGTCGCCCGGGGAGATTTAGGGATTGAAATGCCCTTAGAAGATTTACCTATTATCCAAAAAAATTTAGTCCGTCAGGCTCATTGGCATGGCCAGCCGGTTATTATCGCTACCCAAATGATGACTTCCATGATTGATCATCCACGGCCTACCAGGGCGGAGGTTAGCGATATTGCCAACGCTGTTTTAGATGGTGCTGATGGGCTGCTACTTTCTGATGAGACGGCAATAGGGCAGTATCCGACTAGGGCGGTGGCTATTATGAAAAAAATCATTCGACGAACAGAGAAATATTTAAATAATAAAAATTATTTTGAAGACGGAACAATTGCTTGTTATCGTCATTTATAATATGGCCCGAGGTTCACGAGTTTATGTTGGTTTTTTAGGCTATGGTCAGTCCACGGCTAAATATTTGCCGGATTTTTTAGATAGTTTAGGGCAGCAAACCTTTACGGATATAGAAATTATTGCTGGAGATAATACTTTAAACCCTGAAGATAATCCTAACGAAGCCATTATTAAAGATTATCCGTCTGTCCGTCATTATCCTTTTTTAGCGAATTTAGGTTTTGCCAAGGGGTATAATCGGCTTTTTAGGCTAGCCATGGAGGAGGAGGCTGATTATTTTTTAGTGATTAATCCTGACACTTGCCTTCAGCCCAAAACTATTGAATATCTAGTAAATTATTTGGATCAGCATAGTGAAGTTGGCGCAGTTATGCCTAAAATTTTACGATGGGATTTTCCGAGTCACTGTTTAACTAAGGAGATAGATAGTTTAGGAGTGGCCTTAACTAAGTCTGGTTCTTTTTATGATATTGGACAGGGTCAACTTGACGGAGGAGAATTAAACCGACCCCACCCCATTTTTGGCTTTACTGGGGCTGGTGTTTTGCTGCGACTGTCAGCTTTAAGGTCGGTAGCTTTTGATAATGGTCGATATTTAGAATATTTTGACGAACTAATGTTTATGTATAAGGAGGATTGCGATTTGTCTTATCGTCTGCGCTTAGCTGGCTGGGAAATTGTCCTGTTGCCAGAAGCAGTAATTTATCATGATCGTACTGCCGCTAAAGCCAAGGGTAGCTGGAGAAGCCAGTGGAAAGAACGTCGCCAATCTAGTAAACTAATTAGGCGGTGGTCCTATCATAATCAAATAATTATTTTTTTGAAGTACTATTTTTTGCCTAAGAAATTATCAACGCGGTTGTGCGAGATAGCCTACCAGCTAAAAAGACTGGCAGTAGCTTTAATACTTGAACCATTTATTTTAACTAGCTGGAAAGCAATTTTTAAAGAAAGATCTTCTATTACTGCTCGGCGGCGAGCCTTAAATATAAAAATTAATCCATTATCGCTGGAAAAATGGCGTCAATAATTATATGTTAGATTTAGCTATTGTCATTGTTTCGTGGAAAGTTAAGGATAAGCTGGCGGCTAATCTTCGAGAGTTATTAGCTAGTCAAGGTGATTTTGCTTTTGAGGTCTGGGTGGTAGATAATAATTCTGGTGATGGTACGGTAGAGATGCTGAAAAATGATTTTCCCCAGGTTCATCTAATTGCTAATCCGGATAACCGTGGTTTTGCCAGGGCGAATAATCAGGCCATAAGAGAGATCAGGGCTCGTTATGTTTTACTTCTTAATCCAGATATGATGGTTCAGCCAACTACTTTAGCTAATATGCTGGCGTGGTGTGACGCTAATCCGCAAGCTACTGTGACTGGTTGTCATCTGGTAACCGAGGATGGTAAAACCTTATTACATGTTCGTCGTTTTCCTACCGTCTGGGACCAGTTAGCAATTGTTTTAAAATTGCCCCATCTGTTTCCTCATATTTTAGATCATTATTTAAGAACTGATTTTGACTACACTCAAGCTGCGCCAGTTGATTCGGTGCGGGGTGGTTTTTTTTGGATTAGGGCCGACCGTGAGGGTCGGGTACCTCTTTTAGATGAACGTTATTTTTTGTGGTTTGAAGAAGTAGATTATTGCCGACAGGTTAAATTAAGTGGTGGTCAAGTATGGTATACCCCAGCCGCTACCTGCCTAGATTATGTTGGACAAAGTTTTAAACAAGTGGGTCGTGGTCAAGCGCAAACTTATTTTCGGGAGAGTATGATTAAATATTTTACTAAATGGGAACCGCGGTGGCAGTCGTGGCTCTTAAAATTAGCTTGGCCTATTGGTATTTTGTTAGCTATCTGTGGGGAAAAATTAAATTGGCATCGGCCGGCTAAAACCTAAAACTATGATGAGCTATAAAACAGCAATTATTATAATCAATTATAAAGATTACGCTAATAAATATTTAGCTGATTGTTGGGAGAGTTTATCGCGACTTCAGTTGACCACTGATGACTGGCAGATTGAGACGACAATTTTTATTGTCGATAATCAATCCGATGATACAACCTATGCTACCCTGCAAGCCATGGCGCCAACGGCTCATATTATCCGTAATGCTAATAATGACGGCTTTGCTAAAGGTAATAATGATGTATTGGCTCTGGCTATGTCTCAAGGTTATGATTTTGCCTGGGCGCTTAATATGGACACCATTGTTGAGCCGGATAGTTTAATAGAACTGGTAAAACTGATGATTTGTAATCCTAAAATTGGGAGTGCTCAATCACTGTTAAAATTATGGCCAGAGACAGATTTGGTTAATAGTTTAGGCAATGTTACCCATTTTCTTGGTTATGGCTATTGCGATGGTTACAAGAAAAAAGTAGCAGAGCTTAATTTAGATGAACTTAATGGCCGACGGATTTCTTATCCTTCGGGGGCGTCAGTATTATTTCGTCTATCAGCCCTCCGTCAGGTTGGACTGTTTGATGAAACTTTTTGGATGTATAATGAAGACCAAGACTTAGGGTGGCGTTTATGGCTAGCTGGTTGGGACTGCCAATTAGCAGCTTATTCTTCGGTTTATCATAAATATGAATTTAGTCGGAGCGCCAGTAAATATTATTGGCTAGACCGTAATCGTTTACTCTCAGCCTGGAAGAA
>CAZLFO010000045.1:0-1167 GCA_964558835.1 uncultured Gammaproteobacteria bacterium | reverse complement strand
CTAGTTAGGGTGGGTAATTGGGGGCTTAATCTTTATTGGCAAATTATTAAACTTATTATTATTTGGTAGTTATGGATATTAGTATTGTCATTGTCAGTTATCATAGCCAGCCCATAATTTATCGTTGTCTGGAGTCGCTCCAACAGACTACATGGCACGACCTAGAATATGAAATTTTTGTCGTAGACAATGCCAGGGAAACTGACCTAGCTCAAGAGTTAGCGGCGCACTGGCCTGAAGTTCATTATATTTCCAGTAGCAATATTGGTTATGCGGCGGGCAATAATTTAGCTTTGCGTCAAGCTAGCGGTAAATATTGGGTAATAATGAATCCAGATACTGCTGTTGAGCCAAATGTAATTTGGGAGCTTTATAATTTTATGGAATCTCATCCCCGGGTGGGGATGGTAGGACCAAGCCAATACAATCCTGATGGCAGTAAGCAGGATTCTTGTTATCGTTGGCATCGTCTCTATACTCCTTTTTGTCGTCGCTCTCCTAGGTTAGCTAAATTTTCGTGGGCTCAGAAAGAATTGCGTCGTTTTCTTTTAGCTGATGCTGATTTAAGTCAATGCTGCCCAGTGGATTGGCTTTTGGGTTCTTTTTTATTTATTCGGGCGGCGGCGATGCGCCAAGTGGGTTATCTTGATGAACGTTACCGGTTATATTTTGATGATACTGATTTAAGTCGGCAGATGTGGCATCATGGCTGGCAAGTAATTTATTATCCAGAAGTAGCCATTCTCCACAATCATCAGCGAGCGAGTGCCCAGCTACCATGGTATAGAATATTTAATAGCTGGGCTGGTCGTCAGCATGTATTTTCGTGGTTTAAATATCTCCTTAAGTGGGGCCCAGGAGGTAAATCTCATGTTCCCCGCGGTAAAAATATCTAATTATGCGACAAATTACTAAAGCTATTTTGCCAGTAGCCGGTTTTGGTACTAGATTTTTGCCGGCCACCAAGGCTCAACCCAAAGAAATGTTGCCCATTGTGGATAAACCGGCTATTCAGTATATTGTTGAAGATGCAGTTTCTGCTGGCATTAAAGAAATTATTTTTGTTACTGGCCGAGGAAAGCGAGCTATTGAAGATCATTTTGATTATTCTTTTGAGCTGGACAAGACTTTAGTAGAAAAAAATAAATTAGAATTAGTAAAAGAGGT
>CAZLFO010000044.1:0-5242 GCA_964558835.1 uncultured Gammaproteobacteria bacterium | reverse complement strand
TTGAGCTGGACAAGACTTTAGTAGAAAAAAATAAATTAGAATTAGTAAAAGAGGTACGGCGTATTTCTGAATTAGCTAAGTTTTCTTATGTTCGTCAGCCTTTACCCCTGGGTGATGGCCACGCCTTGGCTTGCGCGGCTCATCTAGTATATGATGAGCCAGTGCTGGTTATGTTTGGTGATACTCTATATGATGCCAAAGAGGGTCCAGCTAGCCAAATTTTAAAAACTTTTGCTAAATATGGTGATTCAGTTATTGGTCTTTCGGCAGTACCACGCAACGAGGTTAGCAAATTTGGAGTGATTGATGGAGTGGCCGTAGGTGAGCGAACTTATGAAATTAAACGTTTTATAGAAAAACCATCGCCTAGCGAAGCGCCCTCTAATTTAGTAGCTGTGGGCGTTTATGTCCTTACACCGGAAGTTTTGTCTTGGCTTACTACCATGAAACCTGGGCCAAGCGGTGAATTACGGTTGGCCGATGCTTTTCAGCAAATGCTGGCTCATGACCGTCCTCTTTATGGGCAAGAATTCAATGGCACCTGGCTGGATACTGGTGATAAGCTAGGTTTTATTAAGGCCACGATTCAACTAGGCCTAAAAAACAAGGAGCTTGGTCCTGAGCTGAAGAAATTTATTAAAACATTATCTTTATAATTCTAAAGAGAATAGACCAGTAGTTGAGCCAATTTTGGCATAAAAATAGAGGGTATTAGCTTTCTTGTCAATGGCGCCTTGGCCTAAATGGTCGGTATTGGTCAATGGCCAAATAAGATGTGATGGCTGACTGTCTAGTTCTATAACTTGCCAGCCATTGTCTTGTCCAAAGATTAAATAATTATCTGAATTAGGTAAACAGATAAGCTGAACAAGCGGTTGGCTAAAGCGACCCAATAATTCAGTTGTTGCTGCATCGGGATTAGCTAGCCATAATTCAAATTGATTACTAAAAGCAATTTTACCATTGGGTAGGGGGCAAGCCAATGAAATTGAGGTGGTATCTAGCCAAGTGGTAGTGAGTTTTTGTTCATCTATAAAGGCATAAATAGTGGTAGTAGTCAAGTTTTTAGTCGCTAAATTAAATTGACGATTATCTAGCGGCAAAGTGATCCCAGAAAGGGTGGTGGTGGCTGGCAGAGCGGCTAATAGCTGCGGTTCGGATTTTTTAAATAAACGGATATCTTTAACTATAGTAGTTTGGGCTGGCCAAACTGTTAAAGTTTTATGCCAGTCATAATAGCCAGGCAAACTTAAAGTAACATTATAATTACCGGGTCTGAGATTTTTTAATTTGACTGGGGTGACTATCTTTTTTGGCTTACCCCACCAGGCCTTGAGCTCATCAATATTTACTAGAGCATTAGTTGGTTCACTTTTTATTTCCAGTAAGCCGGTTCGTTCTAGCTTCCATGAATGCCAATTAATGCGGTAACCATTAGCATAAATTAAAATAGGTGGAGTAATTAGACAGAAAAGCAGGATAAAAATTTTAGAAAGCCACCATCGTTGTCTAGCCGACATACTAATCTATTTTTTGAATATTGGCGCCAATGGCTTGTAGCCGCTCAGTTAGGGCTTCATAGCCACGTTCAATTTGGTAAATATTATCTATCTCAGTAGTTCCTTCAGCAATTAGGGCGGCGATGACCATGGCGATACCGGCGCGAAGGTCGGGTGAAGTTAGTTTGCGGCCGTGTAGAGGAGTTGGTCCATTAACTACTACTCTATGCGGGTCGCACATAATAATATTAGCTCCCATTTGAGTAAGCATATCGGTAAAGAGAAGGCGACGGTCGTAAATAGTTTCATGAATAATGCTTAAGCCCTGAGCCTGAGTCATTAAAACGGTGTAGGGTGATTGAAGATCAGTAGGAAAGCCCGGATATTCATGGGTTTTAATGTTATAGGTTTTAATTTTAGGGCTAGGAAATATTTTTAGCCAATCTTTGCCCTGTTCAAAGCGAACGCCTATTTTATGAAAGATATTGAGTAAAATAGCAATATGATCAGGGTCACAATTAGTAATTAATAATTCCGCCTGGTTTACGGCAGCTAAGATAGCAAAGGTGCCAGTTTCAATGCGATCGGGGATAACAGTAAAGTGGCCACCTTTAATATGGTCAACGCCTTCAATAGTAATGGTGGGAGTGCCAGCGCCAGAAATTTTTGCTCCTTGAGTATTAAGATAATTGGCTAAAGCCACAATTTCTGGTTCCATGGCACAATTTTTAAGAGTAGTTCGTCCTTCAGCCAGCGTAGCTGTCATCATTAGGGCTTCTGTCCCGGTAACGCTTACTGTCGTAAAAAAGTATTCTGTCCCCTTTAGTTTTTTAGCGGTGAGGTGGTAATAATTATTGGTAATATGAATAGTCGCTCCTAAAGCAGCAAAGCCCTCTAAAAATAAATCAATTGGCCTTACGCCCGCTCCAATAACACAGCCGCCGGGGTGAGGGAAACTTACTTCGCCAGTGCGGGCCAATATGGGGCCGACAAACATAATTGAGGCTCTAAATTTATTGGCTAGTTCTGGCGGGATACTGGTGACTTGGATATTTTTAGTACTGATAGAACATTGATGATCTTGGCGGTTTACTACTCCGCCTACGGCTTTAATAATTTCCAGAGATAATTTAATATCTTCAATAGCTGGTAAATTACTAATAGTTATTGCTTCTTCGGATAGTAGGCTGGCAGGGATAATTTTGAGAGCTGAATTTTTGGCTCCGCTAATTTTAATTTGTCCTGCTAGCGGTGCTTGCCCTTGGATTACAAATTTACCCATAATATAACTTATTAAAAAATTTATTGATTGTGATTATAATCATAGACCACTTTGTTGATTCTTTCAACTTGTGCTACACTTACTACAGTTAAAAAATATTTTATTGTTATATGGTTTCATCATCTACTCCGCGGCGTAAGTGGCGCTGGCTATTAGTTGTTTTGTTACTATTTATAGCCATAACTATTGGTTTTTGGGCAGGCGTTATTTATAACGGTAAAGCGCAAATAATCCGTCGTTTATCTAATCCTGAGATAGTATTTTTGGGTAAGGTTAGTGGGTTATATAATACTAACAGTGGCGGACGACTGACTAATGATTTAGATTTTAATTTATTTTGGCAGACCTGGGATATGGTCAAAACTAATTATGTAGACCATGATAAGTTAACAGACAAGCAAATGTTTTACGGAGCTCTGCGAGGTTTAGTTAGTTCTACTAAAGATCCTTATACGATTTTTATGGATCCAGAGGATGCGAAAATGTTTAATGAGGACCTAGCTGGTAGCTTTAGCGGTATTGGAGCTGAAGTTGGCTTGCGTAATGATGTTATAACCATTATTGCTCCTTTAGCCGATACACCGGCTGAGCGTGCTGGTCTTAGAGCTGGCGATAAAGTTTATGCCATTGATCAACAATCTACGGCCGGGTTAACGGTTGATGAGGCGGTTAAAAAAATTCGCGGGCCTCAAGGAACAGAAGTAACCCTAACCATTGGACGAGGTGATGCTAAATTACAGGATATTACTATCGTCCGCGATGTTATTATAGTTAAAAGTCTTGATTATTCATATAATTCCAAGGATGGTCTGTTCATTATTACTATTAATAATTTTAATGCCGACACTGAAACGCTTTTTGCTGAAGCTGTTGCCGATATTAAAGTTAAAAATCCCCAGGGCCTTATTGTGGATTTACGTAATAACCCTGGTGGCTATTTAGATACTGCTGTGACTATTGCTAGTTATTGGATAGAGAGTGGAGTGATTGTTAGCGAACAATCAGCCACTGAGCCACCGCGTCAAGAAATGGCCCGCGGCTTTGCTCCACTAGCTAATTTACCTACGGTAGTGTTAATTAACCAAGGTAGTGCTTCGGCATCCGAAATTGTAGCTGGCGCTTTAATGTATTATGGACAGGCAACAACCATTGGTAAAACCACTTTTGGTAAGGGGTCAGTCCAGATGATTAATGACTTGCCAGATGGTTCTATGATTAAAATAACCACAGCTAAATGGTTAACACCGGATGGTATTTCTATTAATGATGAAGGTATTACTCCCAATATTGAGGTTGACTTTACTGAGGAAGACTTTAATGCTAATCGTGACCCGCAAATGGAGAAAGCTAAAGAATTTTTATTAAATCAAGTCGGCAAATAGTGTTTTAGATATAGTATTCTATTCTTCTACATGAATAATTTTTGTCGATTGTAGGTGATTATCAAAACGGCGTATTTTTTTAGTCTGTATTTTAACATGGCCGGCCTTAGTAGCAAATAAAGTATCATCATGACCGACAGCCACATTCTTGCCGGCTCGGTATTTAGTGCCACGTTGACGGACAATAATAGAGCCAGCCTTTGCGGTTTGTCCATCTTGTAGTTTGATGCCCAATCGTTTACTTTGAGAGTCACGTCCTAGCGAGGTTGAACCTCCAGCCTTTTTGTGTGCCATAAGATTTGCAATTAAGTTTGTTTAGGCAATATAACAAAGTACAGCCAGCTTGTCAATTATTGTGCTAATTAGTATAATAATAGTATTTTATAGCCTAAAATAAAAATTATGCCCTCAAAAAGCGTTAAACGACCTTTGTTTAGCCAGTGGCTGATAATTTTATTGTCTATTTTTTGTGCAGCTCTAATTTTACATAATAGTTTTAGCTATCTTGATCCTGATTTTGGCTGGCATTATGCGGTGGGGCGAGAAATTTGGCAGAATCAGGCAGTACCACACTTAGAGCATCATCTTCTCCCTATTGCTGGTCAATCTTGGGTAGATCATGAGTGGTTATCTAATGTTTTGATTTATCTTACCTATAATTGGGGTGGTTATCTGTTGGTTAGTTTGCTTTTTGCTTTACTTACTGGACTCATCTGGTATTTATTAGCCCAAGAGACAATTAAACACTGGTTAGACAATAAGGCTAATTCTGTAGTTTTTTGGCTTTTATTGCTTATTAGCTTGAAGGCTTCTTTACCTAATTTGGGGGTGCGGGTGCAAGAAATTACTGTTCTTTTTGTGGTGTTGTTAAATGTTTGGTTAGCTCAGTCAGTCCGCCAACGTAAGTGGCCAACCTGGAAAATTATTGTTGTGCCTCTATTTTTTTGGCTATGGGCTTCACTGCATGGAGGATTTTTAATTGGTTTAGTAATCTTTACTACTTGGTTTTTCTTTAGGCTTATTTTTTATTGGCTGCCTCATAAGTCTAACAAGGGAATTAATGTTTTACCCAAAGGTAT
>CAZLFO010000043.1:3248-5334 GCA_964558835.1 uncultured Gammaproteobacteria bacterium | reverse complement strand
TAATGTTCACAGATAACAAAGGTGGGACTGGTGACTGGTGTAGTAACCCCTAAATATTTAGCTACTGCTTGAGTAAAAAAAGTTTTTCCCGCTCCCAGTTCGCCAGATAAGGCAATAATTTCTCCGCCATGCCAATTTTTAGCTAAACGGCGAGCTAAATTAGCTGTTTGGCGTGGTGTCGGCGCGTAATAGCTATTAGTAAATTGTTTATTTTTGGACGTCAATGACATAATAGCCGAACTTATTATAACTGATTTGGAAATATGGCGGAACAAATAGCTGGCGGTTAAATTTAATGGTCTTTTCTTCCAGACCGCTAATGAATTTATCTACATGAAAATAAAGGTAATAATTTTCTTGGTCGCCATAGAAGATGAAACGTTCTAGCGGTCCAAAAGGACAATTGTTGACTTTTTGGATTAATTCGGCCGGCGACTTAGCAGTGGCTAGGTTTTGGACATAATTATACCTTTTCGAGAAGATAGCCGCCGGATGATTATTGTGTTGGTTAAAATAAATTAAGTTATTAATGGGGACCATAGCTAGCAGTTGAGGGATGGTCTCTAAGGTTAAGCTATCTTGAGGTAGGGGGTGGCTATTAAGGTATTGGCCTAGTTGGACAATAGATGGGTTCATTTGTTTAGATTTAATTCGTTGATTTTCAATAGTTGGGTTGTCAATAAAAAAACCAAAAAATGATTGAGCAATTAATAGACCTAGGCCGAGCAAGGCTAAAGTTGTGGCTGTTTGAGTTTTGCGGTCTAAATTATAGTGTTGCCAAATACGACTCAAGCCATAGGCTGCTCCCATAGCCAAGATAGTGGGAGCCCAGATATAAAAACCACGGAATTCTTGAAATGGTTTGTGCCAGATTAATAGAGTCAGCAAGCCGCCGCTCCACCAGATAAAAGCTGTAATAAATAAGTACAGTAACTGTTTAGCTATGGGATCACGATGATAATAAATTAAAGCGCCTAGGCCAAACAAAAGGATTAAATTAGTCCAGCTTGTTAGTTGGAACATGGGTAGCCATAGATTTAAGCCAGTAGGGGTAAAAAAGGCGGTTTGCCAGCTCTCCAGGCCATTTCTTAGATAGCTGCTAATTAATGGTCCGGTAAATGGCAAGGTAGCGATGAAAGATATGATAGCAGTTTGGATTAATCGCCAAAAATACCTAAGCCGATGACTATTTTTTTCTGTTAGACCCATTATTACTAAAGCAATGGCTGCGAAAGCTAACCAGAGATAATAGGTCATAAATATTAAACCAGCAGCTAGGCCAAAAATTAACGGCTGCCAGATAGTCCAGCGTTGATTGTTTATTCGGTGATATAGGCTAATAGTCCAGAGAATTGTAGCCACGGCGGCTACTATTTCATAGGGTTTGCCAATCATCAGGTCTTTATCTAAAACCGTCATAATTAGTAAAGGAGACAGGGCGGCTAGTAGTACATTGAAGCGATGGTTGGGGAGGATATTTTTAAATAAATAACGTTGTAGTAAGAAGACTGTTACTGGAAAAAGCAAAAAGAAAGTGGCAGCAGCAACTTTCATCATTATTATGCCATTCCAATTAAAGAGTCGTCCCCAAATACTAAACAACCAAAAGCCACCTGGTGGATAGAAGGGGGGCAGACCATGATAACCAAAGTCGGAGTTTAAGCCGATTTTAGTAAAGGTATTAAATATAGCGGCAATAGTTAGCTCATCGCCTTGGAGACCCCACAAAGGCAGCTGTAAATTATTGGACCATAAAGCATAAGTACCAGCCGAGGTAAGTCCAAAGAGCAGTAAAAGATAAAGGGGATTTTTTTTCTTAATAATTAAATAAGCTGCTAAAATAGCAAAAAGCATCAAAATTATTTTGATGCTGCTATAAATTTGAATATCAGAAAAATTCATAATTCTTAAGAATAGTGGGCACACAAGGATTTGAACCTTGGACCTCTTCGGTGTAAACGAAGCGCTCTAACCAACTGAGCTATGCGCCCTAGTTGTGCCGAGGACAGGACTTGAACCTGCACGAAGTTTCCTTCACAAGCACCTCAAGCTTGCGTGTCTACCACTTCCACCACCTCGGCTTAGT
>CAZLFO010000043.1:0-3148 GCA_964558835.1 uncultured Gammaproteobacteria bacterium | reverse complement strand
TCACCTTTAGGATTAAGTTCTTTAATTTTTTGGTAAATACGGACCGTCATGCCTGGCTTAAGGTCGCGTAATGTGGCAGTTTGAGCTTCATTCATAAAATTTTGGTCTAATAAAAAAATAACACTTATATCTTTAAGCTTTATTAGCTTAAGCAATTTTAGGTTGAGTGTCAAGCCGGCTTACTTGACGAAAGATTGTTTGTAGATATTGGCCCGTAAAGCTATGAGGATTAGCGGCAACATCTTGAGGCGTGCCTTCAGCTACTATTTGACCGCCCCGTTCACCGCCTAGCGGTCCTAGGTCAATCAGCCAATCGGCGGTTTTAATAATGTCTAAATTATGTTCAATAACAATGACGGAATTGCCCTTGTCTACTAAGCGGTGTAGGACGTCTAGCAGTCTTTGTATGTCGGCAAAATGTAGGCCCGTAGTTGGTTCATCTAAAATATATAAAGTGCGGCCAGTACCTTTTCTGGCTAATTCTGTAGCTAGTTTTACTCGCTGTGCTTCGCCGCCCGATAGGGTGGTAGCTGCTTGGCCTAATTTAATATAGCCTAGCCCTACCTGATCTAGTGCCTCTAGCTTATCTTTAATGGCTGGCTGGTTGGCAAAAAAAGCTAAAGCTTCTTCTACGGTCATTTCTAAAACATTATAGATATTTTTATCTTTATAATAGATTTCTAGGGCTTCCTGATTATATCGCCTGCCATGGCAGACTTCGCAGGTAACATAGACATCGGGCAGAAATTGCATTTCAATTTTAACTAGGCCATCTCCATGGCAAGCCTCACAACGTCCGCCGACCACATTAAAAGAGAAACGTCCAGCTTTATAGCCTCTTAATTTGGCTTCTGGCAGACTAGCAAAAAGATCGCGGATGGGGGTAAAAGCTCCAGTATAAGTAGCGGGGTTAGAACGGGGAGTGCGGCCAATTGGGGATTGGTCAATTTCAATTATTTTGTTGATGTTTTCTACTCCCACAAGACGGTCATAGGCGCCAGGCTCATCAGCTGCCTGGTAGAATTTTTTTCTTAAAGCTCTGGCCAAAGTTTCAGTAACCAGAGTGGATTTACCCGATCCGGAGACACCGGTTACAGCAATGAATTTTCCTAAAGGAAAATTAACAGTTAAGTTCTGCAGATTATTTTGTTTAGCGCCGACAATAGTGAGAATTTGTCCATTTCCTGGTCGGTATTTAGCTGGTAGGGGGATAGATTTTTTTCCGGATAGATATTGGCCAGTCAGAGAACGAGGATTAGTCATAATATCTTTAGCTTTTCCTTGAGCTACTACTTGACCACCGTGTTTGCCCGCCCCAGGACCGATGTCAATAATTTGATCAGCCGCCAGCATTGTTGCTTCATCATGTTCTACTACAAGGACACTATTGCCGAGGTCGCGTAATTCTTTTAAGGTGTTGATTAATTTGTCATTATCTTTAGGGTGTAAGCCAATAGATGGTTCATCTAAAATATATATAACTCCAGTTAGGGCGGAGCCAATTTGAGTGGCTAGCCTAATTCGTTGGGCTTCACCATTAGATAGGGTGGCGGCTGGTCGGTTTAAGGTTAAATAATCTAGTCCAACATTGAGCAAAAATTGTAGTCGGTTAATAATTTCTTTAAAAATAAGTTTGCCAATTTGTTTTTGTTTAGCGGTAAGCTCATGGCTAGTATTTAATTTTTGAAAAAATTTATAATTTTGAGCAATAGTTTGTTCACCCACTTCATAAATGGACCGTCCGGCAATAGTAACGGCTAAAAATTCAGGCTTGAGGCGTTCACCATGACAAACAGGACAGGGGATAGTGCGCATATATTTTTCAATGTCATGGCGGATAAAATCACTGTCTGTCTGCCGGTAGCGTTCACAGAGATTATTTAAGACTCCTTCAAATTTAGCCCTGACAGTGCCATAGCCATTAGTGCTGGGCAGAGTGTAGACAGTATCGCCGGTGCCATTTTCTAAAATAGATAATTGCTCCGGGGTTAATTTATTTAATGGAGTATTAAGATCAAAGCCATATTCATTAGCTACGGCGCCCACTACCCTAGTAAGCCATAATTGGCTGGAATAACCATAATGAGACCATGGCCTAATGGCGCCCTGGGCAATAGTTAAATTTTTATTAAACACTAACTCGGGGACAATTTCTAGTTTAGTGCCTAGTCCAGAACAGTAAGGGCAAGCGCCGTGCGGTGAATTAAAAGAAAAATTACGCGGTTCCATTTCTGGTAAGCTAATATTACAACGAGGACAAGCGAATTGTTGTGAATAGAGTTTTTCTGTGGCCTCATCTTTATTAAGCTCAATAATGCCCACTAAGCCGTTGGCTAAATCTAGGGCTTTATCTACGGCTTCAGTAAGGCGGCTTAGACTGTGTTCATCGTCGGCAATAGTGAGACGGTCTACTACTATATCAATGGTGTGTTTTTTTTGTTTATCTAAAGATAGGGCCTGGGCCTCCTCTAAATCGTAAAAATAGTTGTCTAAACGTATCCGGCTAAAACCAGCACGCCCTATAGCCATCAGGACATTCTTATGTTCACCTTTTTTGTCGCGCACCAGTGGCGCTAAAACGGCAATTTTTTTGTTAGCTGATTGTTGCTTAATTTGCTCAACAATTTCGTCTAGAGTGTTAGCTTTAATGGGGTTACCGCAATTAGGACAATGGGGTTGTCCCAGGCGCGCATAGAGCAATCTTAAATAATCATAGATTTCAGTAATAGTGCCTACGGTGGAGCGGGGATTATGGGAGATAGCTTTTTGGTCAATAGAAATAGCTGGAGAAAGCCCTTCAATTAAATCTACATCAGGCTTATTCATGAGACCTAAAAATTGCCGGGCATAAGCAGATAAGGATTCAACATAACGACGTTGGCCTTCGGCATAAATGGTGTCAAAGGCAAGAGAAGATTTACCTGAACCAGAAAGTCCAGTGATAACTACTAGCTGGCCTCGGGGAATATCTAAATTAATATTTTGTAAATTATTAACGCGAGCCCCGCGAATTTTTAGCCAATCATGGCTATGTTTAGAGGGCATAGATTAAACTTAGGAATTTAATTAAATGATTATTATAACTAAAAAAAAGCGGTTAGTCAAAGCTCCTAATCTGGTTGTCAATATATTGCTTGTGTTTGTAATG
>CAZLFO010000042.1:0-5496 GCA_964558835.1 uncultured Gammaproteobacteria bacterium | reverse complement strand
AAGCGGTAGATCTAAACCTAGATAATCCTCCAAGTCAATAACTAATTTTAAGGCACCGGGCCAACTATTGTTAGTAAGCAAATCACCAAAAGGACTCAAATCCGCATGATAATCTAAAGCAACATTGGCATTCCACCAATTATAACCGCCATCTACGTGAGACGAAACAATAATCATAGCCTCTGGCTGAGCCTTAGCTAAAACGTCAGATAATTCTTCAAAAGCCTTTAGGGTTTTAGCTAATAATTGGCGATGCTCCCGTCCGATATTAGGTGCAAGTAATGGAGAGTGCGGCACTAGGCCAGCAAATACTAAGGCCATATTAGGGACTAAGAGAATTAATAGTTGAGCTAGATGTACTACTTAAATCATCATTAGTAGTACTAGCAGATACTAAATCTGATAAACTAGTGGCGGGAGTAGAAGTAGCAACAGGTGGTCCAGAATCAACTGATAATCTATCTTCTACTGGCTGGCCCAAAAGATAAAGTTCAAAATGTTGAGGGTTCACCGTAATTATATTACTCCATTTATAGCCTAAACCATTAAATAATTGCTCGCTAGGAATTAGACGTTTCTCACCATGGTCTAAAATATAGACATTGGGGCTATCTTCAATTTTAATTAAGTTGCCATCATCTAATTTGACTGGTGCCCCAGTTTGGTAAGCTGCTAGCTCAGTAGCATCGGCGGGTATAATTCGGCGATTGGCAAATTTAGTAGTAAGCAGTACCCGATCTACCAGTGGATACTTAAAGCCTTCTTCTACCCAATATACTCCACCGGTCTTTTTATCTTGGAGTAAAGCTCCAGTGGGGTAGGTAGAAGTAACCGTAATGGGTGTTGATTCTTTATAGGGGGCTAAATCTTCCCAACTGGCCTTGACGACTTCTTGCATATTAAAGCCCATCTTGGAGAAGGCCTGCTTGCTTACAAAGCCTCGCCGTTTATCGTCAACTATGAGATAAATGGCGCCAGACGGAGCTTGCACTAAACTATATTGCTGAAATTTAATTGGCGCCCCTAAGGGATAATTTTCTAAATCAGCTGGTTTAACTGTAATAATTTTACGTGGATCAAATCTAGACACTAAAGCGCCATGACTAGCAAACGGTCGTTTATGACCTGATTGAATCAAATAGACCATATCTTCACCTTCAGGCTGTAATAAAGAACCGTCAGGATAAATTTGAGTAAAATACTTTTGCCATAATTTCCAGAAATTATAATTACCATTATACACATGGGGGGTATAATTATATAAAGCAGCGGTAGCTCGATTAGCTGGAGTAATCACAATAGGATCATGATTAGTATTAAACATAGTATAGCTCTGTCCTGCCTGATAGCGATAATAGCGGGGATTCACCATATAATCATAAAACTGCAAAGCTGCAGCATTAACTTGTTTGCCAAAACCACGCCAACGCTCGCTACAAGCCGCGCCATCGGGACAGCCATAGCCCATCGCCCAATCTAATTGACTAGCACTGGGGCTAGGATCCTCAATTAAACTTTGCTCTTTTTGTAGAAGCACTAAAAGAAAGCGGGGATTAATAGAAGCTTTAGCACATTTAGCTTTAGCTTCTTCAAAATCTTGGGGTTGGTCCACGGCAACACCACTGCAATCATAGCTATTAGTGGCTGCATTATATATAATTTCAGCCGCACTCCGAACTGTACCATAATAATCTTCTCCTCGGTAACTAGCTAAATAACTACCATGACTTTCTAAAAATTGTTGAATATCTGCCAGGCTCATAGTACCAGCATCAAGAATTTCGGCATCACTAATAATAAAATTAGGGTCAAATTCCGCCGCTTGCGTAAATTTAGGAGTAACAGCGATAACCATAGCCACTACCGAGGCTATTATAATACATCTATAAATTAAGCGGGGAGATAAATGCATGAATTTTGCTCCTATAATTAATATCTAATTTTAACTTGAACTTTTTCTTCTTCTAGCCGGAAAATCGCTTTATTATTATTGTCTATATCACTAATAACTGTTTGCCCTTCTTTAATTTTACCTTCAATTATTTGCAACGCCAATTCATCTAGGAGTTGATTCTGGATTACTCGCTTCAGTGGTCGCGCGCCAAAGGTTACATCATAACCCTTATCGGCCAAAAATCTTTTCAATTTGGCTGTGGCCTTAAACTTAATACCTTTAACGGCTAGACGTTGGCTAACCTTATCTAATTCTAATTCTACGATCTGCTTTAAAGCTTCTTTGCTTAAGCTCTTGAAGATAACTATCTCATCGATACGGTTAAGAAATTCTAGCTTAAAATGTTCTCTTAAAATATGGTCAATTTTGTCCTTCATCTCTGATTCCCGTATCTGAGCCAACTTCTTGGTATCACTCCCATCATAAAAACCAATTGAATAATTTTTAATTATCTCATTGCCTAAATTAGAAGTCATTATAATAATGGTATTCTTAAAATTAATTACCCGGCCCTTAGAGTCAGTTAAGCGTCCGTCGTCTAAAATTTGTAGTAATATATTAAAGACATCAGGATGGGCTTTTTCAATTTCATCAAACAAAATAACGCTATAGGGTCGGCGACGAACGCGGTCAATAAGTTGGTTACTGTCATCATAACCAATATAACCGGCTGGTGCTCCTAAAATTTTAGAAACGCTATGCTTTTCCATAAATTCACTCATATCTAGGCGAATTAAGGCGTTTTCATCATCAAACATAATTTCAGCCAGGGCTTTGGCTAACTCGGTTTTACCTACTCCCGTAGGGCCGACAAATAAGAAAGAACCAATAGGTCTCTTTTCTTCATTAATGCCCGCCCTAGAACGGCGGATAGCATTAGCTACGGCCTTAATGGCTTCATCTTGGCCGACAACTCTAGCCTTTAAATAATCTTCTATATTGGTTAATCTTTGGGCTTCACTTTCTAACATACGAGTTACCGGAATACCAGTCCAGCGGGATACTACCTTAGCAACATCTTCTTCATCTACTTCTTCCTTGAGAATTCTCCGACCGCCACTTTGAATTTTTAATAAATTCTGCCGTTCGTTTTCAATGGCTTTCTCTAATTCAGGAATCCGACTATATCTAATTTCAGCCACTTTAGTTAAATCATCACCGCGCCGTTCAATAATTTCAGCTTGAGCTCGGAGTTCATCAATCTCTCGCTTATAGTCACGAATTTTGGAAATAATAGCTTTTTCATTAGACCATTGTAATTCAAGTTCCTTGGCTTTTTCCTTCAAATTTTCTAAGTCACGGTTAATTTTCCGTACTTTATCTTTATTGTCTTCTTTAAGTAAGCCTACTTTCATAATCTCCAAGCGCCGAATTTCTCTTTTGAGGCTATCTAATTCATCTGGCGAGGAGTCAACCTCCATTCTTAGGCTAGAGGCTGCTTCATCAATTAAGTCTACTGCTTTATCTGGTAAAAAACGATCAGTAATATAACGAGCTGACAATTTCGCCGCCGCAATTAAGGCATCATCGGTAATACGAACACCATGATGCACTTCATATTTTTCTTTTATACCTCTTAAAATAGCAATAGTATCTTCTATGCTGGGTTCTTCAACAAAGATAGGTTGAAAACGACGTTCTAGGGCCGCATCCTTTTCAATATACTTTTGGTATTCTTTAATGGTGGTAGCCCCAATTAATTTAATTTCGCCACGTGCCAGGGCTGGCTTTAACATATTAGAAGCATCTATCGACCCCTCTGAAGCTCCAGCTCCGACAATAGTATGTAGTTCATCAACAAATAAAATAATTTGGCCATTGCTTTTTTGAACTTCTTTAAGTACTGACTTAAAACGGTCTTCAAACTCACCACGAAATTTAGCCCCAGCAATTAATAACCCTAAATCTAGAGTTACTAATTCTTTACCCTTAAGGCTTTCGGGGACATCTCCACTAACGATACGTTGCGCTAAACCTTCCACAATAGCCGTTTTACCAGTACCAGCTTCACCAATTAAGACAGGATTATTTTTAGTACGTCTTGTTAAAACTTGCATAATCCGACGAATTTCTTCATCGCGGCCAATAACTGGATCTAGTTTCTTTTGTCTAGCTAAATCAGTTAAGTTAATAGCATATTTCTGCAATACTTTATATTTTTTCTCCGCATCAGTAGAACCAGTCGCCTGAGAACCCCGTAGTTCAATAAGAGCCTTAAGTAGGGCCTCATAACCTAAACCAGCCGTAAGCAAAATAGCTTGGGCTCTAGATTTAACACCAACAATAGCCAATAATAAATGTTCAGTAGCCACATACTCATCATCTAAATTTTTAGCCTCTCTCTTGGCTCGTTCTATAACCATAGAGGCCTCAGCCGTACCCTGCACTACGCCTTCCGCTATTTGTGGATGGTCAGATTTAGGCAGTTTTTCCAGCTCAGCCTCTATTTGATTAATAATATATTCTGGATCAATCTTTTGGGCCTCAATAATCGGCCGCACTAAACCTTCATCTTGCTGTAATAGAGCCAATAATAAATGCAGGGCGCCAATAAATTCTTGGCCATATTGCTGGGCGATCATTTGAGCATTAATGATGGCTTCTTGGGCTTTTTCAGTAAAGTTATCTAGCATAATATTTTAATTTATTTTAGCAATCTATACAAGAGACTGCTAAAATAATATAGCTCAACCTAAACTATCTGTCAAGATTATAGCACAAAATAAACAATTGCCCAAATCTTTATTGACAAATAATTTATTTAGGATTAAGGTAGGGTATCTTAATAATAATAAATGTACTTAAACAAATAAAAGTAGGGAGGTGATACCATGACAGGCCAAAATGTAGCTGTCAACAATTTGGCCAGCCTAATGGTGTGGAAAATTTACCAAGAGTATCAATACTGTCTTGGCAAAAAAGACCATTGGGAGGCTAAATTACAACAAATGGCCAAGATTTATCAGATCTTGATGGCCATTATATTGTTGCTAACTATTGTGCTAGCTTATTGGCTGGCCAATGTTCCCTATAAGCCAGTTGTGGTAATAAGCATGCTGGCCGCCGCGGCTGTCGGCGGCATTAGTGCTCTATGGGCTAAAGAGAAAATGAACCACTATCAACTTCAAATAAAAGATGTAGATAGTGGAGTAGTGGAATTTATAAAAAACAGAATTAGCAAAATTCTGTTGGCCCATACATGCTTCACTCATGATGACATGGATGCAATCGTTAATTTTTATTGCGATCAAATTCACGTTGTCGTGGATAATTTTTTCCAAACAAATTTTACTTCTCCTCTTACAGCTGAAGAGGAGGAGGAAATAAAGAACTGGTTAAAAACCAACTGGTCCAGTTTTATAACAAGCCCCTGAACCCAGGGGCTTTTTGTTGCTGATAATTTAAATTATCTGTATAATAACTTCACCTAAACCCTAGTAACAATTTAAAGTTTATGTTAGCTATCAGCGAATTTGCGGCCCTGGTCTACCTAGCCACCGCCCAGATCCCCAAGGGTTGTGTCAGTACTTATGGCGCTATCG
>CAZLFO010000041.1:0-5841 GCA_964558835.1 uncultured Gammaproteobacteria bacterium | reverse complement strand
GAACCTACCAAACGATAAGAAAATTGGGTCGGTCGGTCAGAATAAAACTTTATCTGATTATCCCCTATTTCATAAGATAGAAGAGCTGGCTGGCCATAGGCAGTCATAAGAACTTCAATAGTCTCTGGACGAAAATCTATTATCTGGCGCCAAACCCAAAGATCGCTACCTTTAGACACTTGAGAAAAATCTAAAACCCAAGAACAAAATTCCGAGCCACAATCTTTAATATTGCCCCGACCCACATACTCTTCTTTTATCCCCCCCACCATGGACGGAGCATAACTGGAATACTTAACGCCACCAATATCATAAAGCGGGTCAATAATTACCACAGACAATTTATTAACTCCAATAATGTTATTCTGATTAGCATCAATAGCTACGCCAGTAGAAGTTTCAAAATGTAAAGTTCCAGTCATTGTATCGCCACCTTTCAGTACATAATTACCACCCCCACCAGCAGTAGTAGTAGCAAACACGCCACCACTATTATCTATCATTAAATAACGACTACCAGAGCCAGCATATAGTGTTGCATCCGTGAAAGATACCGCACCTCTAACTGCTAAATTGCCATTAACATCTAATTTAGCACCTGGAGTAGTAGTCCCGATGCCAACATTCCAGCCAGTACTAGAGGCATAAAGATAATTGCCACTGTTTACCCAAAGACTCTGCATAGCTGAATCTACATAACCCTTAGTAGCTAAATGACCATTAGCTGTGGGGGTATCGGCTATAGCATTACCATTAACATGCAAAGCCACTGTCGGGTTAGTCGTGCCAATTCCAACATTGCCATTTACATCTATTCTCATTCTTTCTAAACCATTGGTGTAGAGACTAGTTATGCCATGAGTAAATGTCGTACCATTCTTTGAAGTTTGACCAATAGTAAGGCGACCTGTTCCAGCACCAGTGGCACCAGGTGTATAGTTAAAAGATAAACTCCTGTCCCAGCTAATTGCATCAGCAATAATAAAACTTTGTGTTGTACCAGGTTGAATCATCCAAAGATTACTACCTCCACTATAACTCTGTAGGTAAGTAGCGTTCTGGCCAGCAGTATCGGCTAAATATAATTTACCACCATTAATTTTCAAATCACCGCTATAGACCTCTAACTTAGCGCCAGGGTTCGTCGTCCCTATCCCCACCTTACCATCATTTGTAATATGAATAGTACTAGTAGCTTCCCAGCCACTGGCACCATAACGCAAAGTCTGACCAGTATTACCAGACGGCATAGAGACACCGGCTAGGGTAGAAGTGGCACTAACATTACCACTGGAATCTACCATCAGGAGACGACTACCAGTGCCAGTATATAAAGGACCAGTGAAAGATACTGAACCTCTAACTGCTAAACTGCCATTAACATCTAATTTAGCGCCTGGAGTAGTAGTGCCGATGCCGATTCTTTCATTTGCCGTATCAACATTAAGAATATTTGTTGTGCCATTAGCTTTATTAATTTGCAGAGCGGATATTGAATCAGTACCTGGATACCATTTTGAAGAAACGATGCTGGAGAAAATACCTTTTCTGGCGGTTATATCAAAATTTGGCGCGACAATTAATTGATGAGACAAAGTTAATGTGGAAATTATTGGGGTTGGCTCAGTATAAACAACCTCATTAGTGGAAGCAAAGGTGAAGTTTGATGATTTGACGGTAACTTTTAAATTAAAATTTTGAGTACTAGCAACATAATAAACCCATACTTTCCTATCACTAGTAACTAAAATTTTGTAAATCCCCCAAGTAGACATATTACCAC
The DNA here is from genome assembly GCA_964558835.1 of uncultured Gammaproteobacteria bacterium. GTDB lineage: Bacteria > Patescibacteriota > Patescibacteriia > Patescibacteriales > Patescibacteriaceae > UBA1359. The sequence goes on along the minus strand of CAZLFO010000041.1, from coordinate 4,058 downwards.
TATAAGCGAAGGCTAAATTTTGGATAACATCTACTGCACTGTAATTTGTTAAAATAGAAGCATCAATAATTCTTGGCCCATCAGCACCATTCACACTCTCAATAGTTAAATCTGTTTTTGTTCCTACATATATTGAATTTAGGGTTCCAAGACAATACCAGAATGTTCCTTGAGTTGGATTTAAATCAGTTTTTAAGATATTTTTTACTTGCACAGACTGAAAATTAGCGGCATGCATTCCGTCCAGTAAATCAGCATTCAAATTTGAAACCAAAGTATTTGAATTTACCGACAATGGTGCAGTACCATTAGCAACGGTAGTAATAAATTGCCTTTCAGTTTTTACAGAATAAGGAACAAGTAAAGATGCTAACGGAATAGCGCCAGATAAATCCAACCAACGGCTACTATCGGAATTATAAATTGTGCCACCAGCAGTTAAGCCAAGATTACTGCCAACACTCAAAAGTGCACCTGGGTTAGTTTTCCCGATCCCCACATTACCATCATTTTTAATATAAATAGTACTAGTAGCTTCCCAGCCACTGGCACCATAACGCAAGGTCTGACCAAGAGTACCAGACGGCATAGAGATACCAGATAAGGTAGAAGTTGCACTGACATTACCACTGGAATCTACCATCAGGAGACGACTACCAGTGCCAGTATATAAAGGACCAGTGAAAGATACTGAACCTCTAACTGCTAAACTGCCATTAACATCTAATTTAGCGTCTGGAGCAGGAGCGCCGATACCGACATTACCGAAACTTTCCGACAAGATGACATTCCCTGCATCTCCATCAACTCTGATCTGATTATTTTGTTCCGGATTATTATGGACTACAAAAGTATTAGAACTCTCTCCAGTATTTATATAGACGTTACCCTCTACCGATAGGGCCTCGGTCGGGGTATTAGTCTTAATCCCCACCTTACCATCTTTAATATAAATAGTACTAGTAGCTTCCCAGGCACTGGCACCATAACGCAAGGTCTGACCAGTAGCACCAGTTGGCATAGAGACACCAGCTAGGGTAGTAGTAGCACTGACATTACCTTCATTGTCTACCATCAAGAGACGACTACTAGCGCCAATATATGAAGGACCAGTGAAAGATATTGAACCTCTAACTGCTAAACTGCCATTAACATCTAATTTAGCGCCAGGAGTAGTAGTACCGATGCCAACATTGCTAGTACTAGCATTGACGATTAAAATATCATTACTGCCAGTTGCTCTAATGACAAAATTATTAGACGCATTATTACCAATAAACCACTGTTCAATGTCATTAGTATTTTTTATAGTTAATCCCCGATAATTACTATCTAAACCAGAAAGAGCAATAATTGGGCCGGAAGCAACATCATAAAGATAAAGTTTAGTGCCAGTGGCAAAACTACTAGTGCCAATGTTCACCTTATCTCCACTAATATACATTAGGGTATTAGCCGCACTCTGAACGATAGTGTTGCCGCTCACTGAATCGGGGCCGAGTTTTAAAACTGCTTGAACACATTGATTACCGCTCAAATAATAACCATTATTACAAGCAGTACAAGTGTGGGTGCATTGATTATAGGTCTTACAATTGTCTGGCGGCGTGTCATTAGCCTCACAATGTCTACTCGCCGGATATGCTCCGCACAAACTATAGCCGGTACTACAGGAATTGCACACACCACAAGGATCAGTCGAAGAACAATTAGTACAATTAGAATCCCACTGTGTAGCACAGATCGGACCTGTGCCAGGATCCCAGCTTGGACAAGAGGATATAGTTATGCAGCTACCTCCACAATAATATGTGCCTCCAGTACAACCAACGCCATGTCCATCATCTGTCGGACAATCATTAGCTAAAACAATATTACCAAAGATAAACAACCACAAATTGATTACTAATATTATTGCTGTAAGTCGTTTTAAATTCATAATTTTAATGACAGCAAGCTAACTTAAGGCTAGAATTACAATAGGCTAAAAGACCACGACCCTTTAGATTATCTGTGGTTGACGCTTGCCAATAGGCACCATATTTAGAACTCCCCAAATTAGTACTGCGTGCTTCACAATCATTAGCAGCGGCGGTATAACCAGGCGGTCCATTAAAAATCCAGACATCAACACTAGGTAGAGGTTTATTGTCACGAATAGTATTTAATATCTCTTCGGCTGAACAAACATGGCTACCGGCCAATTGATCATTACATCTGTCATGAGCATAAGTATATCCAGGGTGACCATTATTATTACCACTATAGGTAGAACTCGTAACAGTGGCAAAATAACTTACACTATTCCATCCGCCACTCGGATTAAAACAATTATCACCATTAGCATCACAATAATTATTAGAACGCATTCTGGTAGCTGAACTAGTTACTGCCGTAACATCACCCGACTGATTCACTCTAAAAAGGTCATTCCAATCAGTGCTGTCACGGATAACTAATGGTGAATAATTACTAGAAACAATACGCAAACCTTCTGTGTTAGTATGAGGATAAATATGCAAAGCAGTAGAGGGGGTCGTTGTTCCAATACCGACATTACCAGTACTAGAACTGACGGTTAAAATATCATTACTGCCAGTTGCTCTAATGACAAAATTATTAGACGCATTATTACCAACAAACCACTGTTCAGCGCTACTAGTGTTTTTTATAGTTAATCCCCGATAATTATTATTTAAACCAGAAAGAGTAATGATTGGACCAGAAGAAGTATCATAAATATGAAATTTGGTGGCTGGGGTAATAGTACCTACGCCAACGGAGCCGTTGCCCTTGATTGTAAAAACTTGTGTTGCACTAGCCCCATATCCGGCATTATAAAATCCTCCGACATTCATGTTCGTCATGGTGCCATCATAAGAAACTTGAATATGGCCGACTTCTCCAGCAGAATCTCTAAACTGAATCCCTGTTCCTTGTCCACTGCTCCAAACTCCGGTAGTCTTAATTACCAAAAGCGTAGCGTTATTTCCCGCCGTACCCGTCACATCAAGTTTCTGTAGGGGGTTCGTTGTCCCTATCCCGACATTGCCCGTTCTATCAACTCTCATTTTTTCAACCCCTGAAACTAAAAATAAATGTCCGCCGACGGTGCTGTTGTAATATGTGTCCGAAGAATTTTTATAAATTGACCAATAATTTGAGCCCAATGCCTTAGCCGTATCGCCAATATTATAATTATAAAAACCATCATAAACAGTAAATTCATCTCCAGAGGAGGCATTTACTTCTAATTTGGCTCTGGGCGTAGTCGTTCCAATTCCTACATTACCGCCCATAACAGCTAGCTTGGCTGTACCAGCTGTGGTAGTACCTATAGCCACCCCCCAACTAGTACTAGTAGGATAAAGATTGTTACCAGATAAAATCCAATAGCTGCTAGCCCCCAATGAGGCATTTAGATAAGCTTTATTGACAACATCATAATCATCACTAGGAATCCACGTAGTACGAATAAACCCATTACCAGCATCAATAGCGGCATTGGTATAGGGATTAATAACTAGCCTGGCTGAGGTGGGGGTACTAGTACTACCCAAATTGACATTACCAGTTACATAAAAATTATTACTAATAGTAAGCGGCCCTGATTTAGTTTCCGGGTTAGAACCAGAAGTTAAAAAAGATGAGGGGTTGCCTTCCGGTGGTGCAGCGCTAGGACCAGACCAACCAGCCCGCAAGGCATTAACGACAATTAAAAGACCCCACCCTATTACTAGGAGGGTTATAATAAAAGGAATATGGTTTTTATGTTCTGCCATCTACTTAGATTAACCAACCATAATAAAATTATTATACAACAAATTGTCTAAAATATACAAGGATAGTAATAAAACACCCTAGAATAAACTAGGGTGTTCTATTGTGAAAAACCAAATTATAATGGTCAAAGATAATGATAACTTACATTCCCATCATCTCATTAGGAGTGGATTCAGAGTTTTTTTCTTCTTTTTTGTCAGTAATTATGGCCTCAGTGGTAAGAAACATCATCGCTGCGCTAGCCGCATTTTCTAAAGCACAACGCACTACTTTAG
>CAZLFO010000040.1:0-5909 GCA_964558835.1 uncultured Gammaproteobacteria bacterium | reverse complement strand
GCCAACCTTATAACGAGAAATAACATCTTTTTGTTTGTCTTGCCAGGCATCTTTTTCACTAGCAATAAATTTTTTTTCATTTTCATCTATAGCCATAATTTTTACTTCTAGCTCAGAGCCTACTAAGGTCTTAAGTTTTTCTAAAATTTTAGTTTTATCCCCACCATTTACTCGAGGATAATTATTGGGAGCTAGTTGAGATACTGGTAAAAAACCAGTAAGCTGAGAAGATGCTACTATCAATCCGCCTCGATTAGCATCCAGTATCCGAATTCCAACATTAGTCTTGTCATTATAACTTTTTTGGATGAGCGACCAGGCTTTTTGTTCATCAATATGGCGAAAAGATAATTCTACTTCACCATTTTCATTGTCTAGGTCAACTACGGTAGCCTCAATTTCTGTGTTGATTGGTAATTTTGCATAGTCACTAGCATTAAAATAAAGTTCACGTCCACGAATAATACCAGTCATAACCCCATTAATATCTACTTTTACTTCTGACTTAGAAGCAGAAATAATGCGTCCTGAAATAGTATCGCCAATTTTAGGAATAACGACCGGGTCATGGTCTAATAATTTAGCAAATTCTTCTTTGTCGTTTTTTGTTTGACTCATAAAAAATAACTAGGTTAACACCTAGTATAAATAATTAACCTCAAACAAAATTGTTAGTTTTTGTTGAAGCCCTTTGGCCACCCTTACCAAAAGTTTTGAAATAGGTGCAAGCAATATCTTAAGATATTTTTTAAGAAAAAGCAAGACTCTGTATCAGTCCACCTCATTATTAGTCAATTTACTTTAATTTTTATTATGGTTGACAACTTTTTATAATTGTGTTAATGTCTCCCATCACCTTAAATACTACCCATGCTTGTTTTTTTATTAAAGCTCTAATTGGAGAGCCCTTTATGGATGATTCGCATCGTCAGATATTTAGCAAAAAACAAAAGAAAAAAATTAGTTGTCTGTTATTAGCGGTAGTCGCCTATGAGTTTTTATTATGGCCAGGTCCGGTGTTAGCTGAGTCAGAGATGAAACCAGCTAGTCAAACTGGACCGCTAGTCTTTAGTCTAACGGCTAATAATATAGAGCCGCGTGATTTAGCTGGCGAAAGATTATCGCTTCGTTTGCCAGAATTAGAGATTAGGGTAGAAGAAATTATTAAGCCGGCTGGTAGCCTGCGTGGTCCTTATATTATTACGGCCTATAATTCGAATAAAGCTCAGTGTGATAGTTCTCCCTGTATTACTGCTAGTGGTTTTAATCTTTGTCAACATGGCTTTGAAGATACGGTGGCGGTTAATTTTTTACCGTTGGGTACTAAGATTAAAATTCCGGAATTATTTGGCGACCAGATTTTTGTAGTGCGAGACAGAATGCACCGTCGTCACCAAAATCGTGTTGATGTGTGGATGCAGGACTATAAAGAAGCTAAACAGTTTGGCGTTAAGACGGCCAAGATTGAAATTCTGCCATAGATTGTCATATCTAAAAACATTCCTGGTTATGGAATGTTTTTAGATAATTTACTCTTCAAAATTTTATTTTTTCGCCACTTTTTTAGTGGTATTTAGCTTTTTCTGGAGGCGAGATTTTTTTCTACTGGCGGTATTTTTTTTAATTACCCCCTTTTTAGCTGCTTTATCCAGGGTTTTGGCGGTTTGTTTTACTAAGTCATGGGCTTGAGGATTTTTGGCGCTAACGGCTCGGCTGCCGCCTTTAACCATTTTTTTAATTTCTTGTCGAGTTGCAGCGTTGCGGGCAGTGCGCCCCTTGCTTTTACGCAACTCTTTTTTGGCTGACTTTAAATTAGGCATAGTTAGAGTTAATAAGATAAATAAAGGATTAAAACATTTCTAATGTTATCATATCAATGTTTTTGTTGCAAGATTAGAGGATAAATAATTAGCCATAGTCCACCAAGAATCATAAAACAGCTTATCCATTGTGGCCATCGCCAACCGAATAAATATAATGTAGGGTCTTGCCGCCAAAATTCCATAACCAAACGGATTAAACCATAGCCAATGAAGTAAGTGCCAACAATGGATTGAGATCTTACTGCCCGGTGATTTAAATAATATAAAATAATGGCCAGGAGACCACAGGCTAAAGACTCATAAAGAAACAGGGGGGTATAATGGGTAGATGTTAGAGTACTTATTGGCCGGTAGATAATGTCAATAGGGATACCCCAGGGACGGTTAGTGGGCGGGCCAAATAATTCTTGATTAAAAAAATTACCCCATCGGCCGATAGCTTGGCCCAAAGATAGACCAGGCGTAATCCAGCTAGCTATTTGCCAAAATGGCCAGTGTCGTTTATGGCTCGTAAATAATAGAGCTAATCCACCACCAATTAGAGCTCCGTGGATGGCTAAACCGCCCTCCCAGATTTTAAGAATATCTATTAAATTATAGCTATAATCATACCAATGAATAATAACATGATAAAGTCGCGCCCCAATAAGTCCACCAATAATAATATTAAAAGCTAAATCTAACAAGTCATTAGATTTCCAGTTATGTTTTTTAGCTAATGACCAGGTAAGACAGTAGCCTGAAGCTATAGCTAGAATCATTATGAGGCCATACCAATAAAAATTTATTGATCCAATATTAAAAATTACAGCTGAGGGCGGGTTATTAAACCAATACATATATAATTAAATTAAAAGCGCAGTTGAGCTTCTTTTATTATATAGGTTTTTTAGTAAAGAAAAAAGGTCGATTTGTTTTAATCGACCTTTTAAAATTAATAAAAGGAGTTTTTTTCATCAGGTTCCCATTCCCGATCGGTCTTAAATATTATTTGTTTATTGCTTAGGCTTGCATTAAATAATGCAGCCTTAAGCTTTTCTTCATTAGACGTCTTTCCGATAATCAATTTGGCCCCATGGGCTTTGGCCAAATTATAAAAATCTAACACAATTTTGACAGTTGGCGGATTTATTAGTACGATATAATCCACCTCCATGTCTTCTAGATAAGCGCTAGCCAAGTGAGCTATTTCATTGCTAACACCATTAAGTCCCTTTTGAAAAATGGTGTTTATAGCCCCTGCGTAGGCCTCATTGTGCCACCCGTCCACGATTAAGTATCGGGGTTTATCGGTGGCAACAAGAATTACCACCCCGATTACTATCATGATAACCAGAGTCATCATTATAATTTTTTCCTGTTTCGGCATTTTGCCTCCTTTTATTTTTCAAGAACAATTTTGTTATTATAATATAATATATGCTATTTGTCAATAGCAATACAATGATCCATTTTTTATTTAAAAATTGTTGCCTACAATTTAATGAGTAATGGCCATTATTCCCTTTTTCGTGGCTTAAACTTGGCTAGAGCTATAGTAGTTTTTAGGACAGTATCGGGATTAAGAGAAATACTATCAATACCGCAGGCTAATAAAAACTTAGCAAACTCTGGGAAGTCACTTGGTGCCTGACCGCAAATGCCAACCTTAGTATGGGTGCGGTGTCCAACTTCAATAAGAAATTGGATTAGAGATTTAACTGCAGGATTGTTTTCATTAGATTGTCCAGCGACTTGTAAATTGCCAGCATCACGGTCGATGCCTAGTGTTAATTGAGTTAAATCGTTGGAGCCGATAGAGAAGCCATCAAAAACTTTGGCAAAATCATTGGCTAGTAAAATGTTAGTGGGAATTTCGGCCATAACATAAATTTCCAGTCCATTATATCCTTGTTTCAGACCATATTTAGTCATGGTTTTAATGACTAATTTACCTTCTTCAATGGTGCGGCAGAAGGGGACCATGATCTTTAAGTTTTTGAGGCCAAACTCTTCCCTGACCCTTTTTAGAGCTAGGCACTCTAAGGCGAAAGCTGGTTCAAATTTAGGGTCATAATAGCGGCTAGCGCCACGCCAGCCGATCATGGGATTAGATTCTGTGGGTTCATAATCTTGGCCTCCAATTAAATTAGCGTATTCGTTAGTTTTAAAATCAGAGAGACGGACGATAACATCTTTAGGATAGAAAGCCGCGGCAATAGTACCAACTCCTTGGGCTAATTTATCAATAAAAAATTGTTTTTTATCTGGATAACCGATGGTTAGTTCATCTATTTGTTTTTTAAGCTGAGGATCTTTAATCTTGTGGTAATTGACTAGGGCTAGAGGGTGGATACGGATATAGTCATTGACAATAAATTCTTCTCTTGCCAGGCCGACGCCGTCATTAGGTAAAAAAGAATTAGCAAAAGCAATGTCTGGCGAACCGATATTGAGCATGATTTTACAATCTGGTCGAGGAATTTTTTTAACATTAGTCTTTTTAATAGAGAAGGGAATTTTACCTTCATAAACAAAGCCAACATCACCCTCAGCACAACTAACAGTAACAGTTTGTCCAGTGGATAATTTTTTAGTGGCATTATCTGTGCCTACTATACAAGGAATACCTAGTTCTCTAGAAACGATAGCTGCATGGCAGGTGCGGCCTCCTTTGTCTGTTATTATGGCTGCCGCCATTTTCATAATTGGCTCCCAATCAGGATCAGTCATGGCCGTTACGAGAATTTGTCCTGGTTTAAATTTATTAATATCTTTAACATTAATGATACGGTTCACTATCCCTGTACCGATACGACTTCCCACGCTGCGGCCTTCCACTAAGACCCTGCCTCTTTTTTTGATGGTATATTCTTCCAGAATATTATAATCACGTTGGCTATTAACGGTCTCAGGGCGGGCTTGTACCATGTATAGTTGGCCACTCTGACCGTCTAGGGCCCATTCCATATCCATGGGTTTTTTATAATGTTTTTCCACTATCATGCCCCAGCGAGCCAGAGTTTTTACTTGGTCATCAGAAATGGAAAATTTATATTGATCTTTCTGGGGTACTGGAATATTTTTAACTCGGGAAGTGGACTTGGTTTTTAAATCATAAACCATTTTTATTTTTTTCTCTCCCAGGGTTTTATCAATAATAGCAAGCGTTGGTTTAAAAACATAAAATTCGTCAGGATTTACTCGGCCTTGGACAATATTTTCCCCTAAGCCATAGATAGAATCAATAATTACCACATTAGAAAAACCAGTTTCTGTATCAATAGTAAACATTATACCCGATGAGCCTAAGTCGCTGCGGATCATCTTCTGAATGCCCACTGATAAAGCGATGGAAAAGTGGTCAAAGTTTTTATCAACGCGATAAGAAATAGCTCGATCAGTAAAAAGTGAAGCAATACATTTTTTAACGGCCATAAGGACATTAGCTTCTCCACTGACATTTAGATAGGTTTCTTGTTGACCAGCAAAAGAAGCATCGGGCAAATCCTCGGCGGTAGCTGAAGAACGGACAGCCACGCTTAAATTTTTAGTTTTATAAAAACTACTGAGTCGGCGGTAAGCGATAATGATTTCTTTTTGTAGATCTTTTGGTAATTCAACTTTTAAGATAGCCTGTCTAGCTAATCGGCCTCGTCGGGCTAGGTCAGTGATATTATGAGTATCTAGACCAGCTAAAATTTTTTCTAGCCTTTTTTGTACCCCTGAAGTTTTTAAAAAATAATGGTAAGCGTCAGCTGTGGTGGCAAAACCATTAGGAACACGGACCCCAGCTTTAGTCAATTTTTGATACATTTCCCCGAGTGATGCGTTTTTACCACCTACAACGGGGACGTCTTTAATGGTTATTTCATTAAAGAATTTAACATAGTGGCTCATGTTTTTATTGGCGCCTCATCTAAATGAGATTAGGAGGCTAATTATAATAATAAATATTGTTTAGTAATACCTTTTTGAATTATAGCATGGAATAGTAGTCTTGACAAAAGACCATTTTTACCTGACAATGGTTTATTAGCTAAATTTAGGCAGGCGTGGTGAAATTGGTAGACACGCATGCTTTAGGAGCATGTGGAGCAATCCATG
>CAZLFO010000039.1:0-6041 GCA_964558835.1 uncultured Gammaproteobacteria bacterium | reverse complement strand
TTCACTTTTTTGGATAGGCATAAAACGATAATCTTCAGTAGCGGCGGCTATAGCGTTATAAATAGTCTCTTCGGCTATGTTCTCTCTTACTGGCAGATAGGTACCAATACAGCCTCGTAGTTCTTGGTCTTTTTCTTCAATAGTAACAAAGACGCCTGCTCTTTTTTTGAGGAAGGTAGGGGGGAAATTTTTAGGGGGCTTAATAATTTTTTTGGTCGTGATATAAGTTTCGGCCGCTTGTTTTGCTAAATTGGCTAAAGGAGTCATATAGTTTTATTAATGATTAATTTTAATATTAGCAACTAAATAGCCAACACCAAATGGACCCTCATAAGATAAAATTTGCGGCTGGTAATTAAGTCCTGCGGCTTCTAGGATGCCTAAAATAAAGGTAAAAGATTTAAGGCCACATTCACCGGCCTCAGGATAAAGTCCATCTAATTGCCAAATAGTGGCAATGTCTTTTTTCTTTAGAGCTTCAGCTAGGGCTTGATCATATTGAGGACCATCGGGGTGAAAACCATAGGGCCCATTTATTTTTAGACAGTGCGACATGTCACCACTGCCCACTAGAGCAATGTTTAAGGCACAATTTTTAAGCAGATCATTATATAATGTTTGCCCCCACTGATAGTGCTGTTGTGGCGAATCCAGGGTAGTTATAATAGGATAGATGATGGACTTGCGGGTTGGGTCAATTATAATTTCATCTGGGGTTTGGTAATCTACTACTTTAAAAGAAGCAGGTGGATCTAAAAAATAGAGGGGCACATTGATACCCCAATCAGTGTGTGGCGAGGAGATAATAATTATTTCGGGCTTAGCCCTTTTTAGTTTGGCGCCTAAAGATTTAAGACTAGTAATGGTATTTTTGACTAATTCACGATCTTCAGGACTGCCAACTTCTGGAAGGAAAATAGGGGCATGGGGTGATAAACAAGCAAAAGTAATCATATTATTTTATTAAGAATATTATAATTACAAGCTGGACAATGACCGTTGATGTCTTTTCGGGTAATATGATAGCCTTGTCGTCCAATCACTAAAGCACCACATTTAGGACAATAGGTATTTTCATATTTTTCTCCCCAAACATTGCCAATATATACATATTGTAAACCCGCTTGTCGGCCAAGATGATAGGCTTTTTCCAGGGTTTCTACCGGTGTATCTTCAATATTTTGTAGTTTCCAGGAAATAGCCCCAGAAAATTGTGATAAATGCCAAGGGATATTACGACCTAATTTGTGGGCTATAAAGTTAGCTATGCCCTCTAAAGATTGATTATCATCATTAAGGCCAGGAATAACCAGGGTAGTTATCTCCAGCCAATTTTTTTTCTTTTTAATAGCTATTAAGTTATTTAAAATTGGCTCTAGGGTAGCGCTGCAGTTTTTACGATAAAACGCTAAGCTAAATCCTTTTAAGTCAATATTAGTAGCATCTAAATAGGGTGAAATTAATTCCAGCGCTTCTGGAGACATATAACCATTACTAACCCAGATATTTTTTAAGCCTTTTTTTCTGGCAATTTTCATAGTATCTAGGGCATATTCCAGAAAGACCGTCGGTTCAGTATAAGTATAAGAGATAGAGGGTATATTATTTTTTAGAGCGATTTCTACTATTTCCTCAGGAGTAATATTAGTACCCCAATCTGTTTGGGGCATTAAATGTCCAGCTTGAGAAATTGACCAGTTTTGGCAGGAGAGACACTTAAAATTGCATCCTACTGCAGCTAAAGATAAAGATAGCGAGCCCGGCAGGAAGTGAAATAGCGGTTTTTTTTCGATAGGGTCAATATTTAGAGCTATTATTTGCCCAAAATTTAAAGAATATAGTCGGCCGTCAATATTTTGTCGAACACCACAAATACCTTTTTGCCCTGGTTCTAAATGGCAATAATGGTGACAATTTAGGCAGCGGACATGGTGATCTTTTAATTGTTTATAAAGATAGGCCTCTTTCATTAAGAACATTATACGATAATTAGAGTAATTTTGAAAGATTAATTAAGTTGAAAAAATGATATAGTGGTTATATAATGTTGATAGAATTATTAATAATATAAAGAAAAAAATATGAACAAAACATTTATTGTTATAGTAGTTATTCTTGTAGTGCTTGGTCTTTATTTTTATTTAGGACCAAAGAGCAAGAAGAATAAAAATCAATCTATTGTCTCCGTGGCTGATCAGCCAAATTCAGTGAGTATCTCTAATAAAAAGGTGGTAATGGTGGTGGCTTCTGAGAATTTTCGTGATGAAGAGTATTTTGAGCCTAAAGCTATTTTAGAGGAGCGGGGAGTTATAGTTAAAACCGCTTCTAATAAAGTCGGGGTGGCGCGGGGAGTGGGTGGTCGAGAAGTAACCGTTGATTTATTAGTCACTGATGTTAATCCAGCTGATTTTGACGCGGTTATTTTTATTGGCGGACCTGGTAGTTTAGAACATTTAGATAATGATAATTCGTACCAATTAGTACAATCTACTTTAGGCCAAAAGAAGATTCTGGCTGCTATTTGTGTTTCACCGGTTATTGTGGCTAAGGCTAGCGTACTTAAAGACAAAGAGGCTACAGTTTGGTCTAGCCCCGAAGATAGAAGTGCTGTTCAGATTCTCGAAGAAAACGGTGCGAAATATGTAGATAAGCCAGTCGTGGTGGACGGCCAAATTATTACTGCTAATGGTCCAGCCGCAGCCCAGGAGTTTGGTCAAAAAATTGCTGAATTGCTTGGATTATAATAAAGATATTTTTTAAGTTTTTTGTTAGTAACCCAACAACAATTTTTATTTAATGCCAGACAAACCAGATAAAGAGATAGCCAGAAATAATTGCCGCTAAAGTAAAAGGGAGACTATATTTTATAAATTCTCTAAAGGAAACATGATAACCCTCCCTCTTTAAGATATTAAGGGCGGTAATGTTAGTAGAGGCGCCAACGGGAGTAATATTACCACCCAGGGTAGCGCCAGAGAGTAGTCCAAAATAAAAAAGATAGGGGCTTACACCTAGTTGCATAGTCAGGGCATTAATAACCGGCAACATTGTGGCCACATAGGGGATATTGTCAACGAAAGCAGAAACTAGGACTGAGCCCCAGACAATAATAGAATAAAGCAGAAAAATGTTATTTTGGCCAGCCCCGGCTATGAGATTAGCAATATCGTGGATTAAGCCTACTTTAATTACGGCGCCGATAATAATAAAAATAAAAGATAAAAGGATCAATGTTTCCCAGTTGAGATTTTTAATAATTTTTTTGGGAGACCAACTGTGTTTTGTTGTTAATTCTCTTAAAATTCCTAAAAGGAAAAAGCCAGAACAAATGAAGCCATTAGTGAGAGCTGGTTTTTCTTTTATAAACGATACGCCGATTAAAGAGATAATCATTAAAAGAAGAAGTATGGTAGGCAAGAAGTCGGTGACTTTGGTGTGCTCTATGCTATGAATGGGCTGTTTGTTTTTTCTAAATAAATAGAAAGTTACCAAAGCAGCCATAATAGCTCCAATTTCTACGGCAAAAAATATTCCCGGTTTATGATTTAGAAAGAAAAATTGTAAAAAATTAAGATTAGCATAATTACCGAGCATGATGGAAGTAGGGTCGCCGATTAAAGTGGCCGCTCCTTGCAAATTGGAGGAAATAGCAATGATAATCATTAAGGGAACGGGGGAGGTTTTTAGCTTTTTAGCCATTGATAAAGCTATAGGCGCAACTATTAATAAGGTGGAAACATTTTCTAAGAAAGCGCTAATGCCTCCAGCTAAAATAGATAATAGAACAACGGCCCATCTGAAATTAGGCGCTTTGTCAATAACTTTTTCTCCGAGAAGAGCAGGCATTTTAGATTCAGAAAAAAATATTACTAGCCCGCTGGTTCCTAAAATCATAAGTAAAACATTCCAATCAATGGCGGTTATAATTTCCGGGAGATTAATGATTTGCAAGATGATAAGCAGGCCAGCTCCAACGCCAGCGTATAAGAGGCGTTTTTTGGGTAAAAATATTAAGCCGCAATAAGTTAAGACAAAAATAATCAGAGTAATTATTTTGGGGCTGACCAGGGCTGGAAACATAATATTTATTTTTTATTACATCATCATAAAAGATAGGGCGATGGTGGTCAATCTTAAAATATAGCATCATGTTGATGCTAGAATAATTTATTAATCATAAGGTATTTGTCAGTTAACTGCCAAGGTAGTTGGACATTGATTCCTATGACGACTTTTTATATCAGTTGTTATGGCAATAAAAGTCAGCTACAACAAGTCTGGAAGTAGGTGAGGTGGCATCTATACCTATTGAGCTAGCTAATCTTTTATGCAGCGGACAGAATAGCCATGAGAACCAAGCATGCCCATCATTGTACTATAGTCAGTGCCGTCTGGAGTTACTGTAATTTCGATATTATGAGAACCAGAAACTAAAGATAAAGTATGGGCAGTGGGGACCCCGAGGGGGCTTCCTTCGGTTGATGACCAGAAGGTGGTATATTGTCGAAGATAATGAAATTCATTACTAACGTACGGATACCTATATCCAGCTCCGCGGGCCGAAAAGCCAAAACTATTAGTAATTCCAGTATTATTATCCCAATAATCAGTGCCAGCAGCCTTTAAGGCATTGGCATTGGTGGGGCCAACATAGTCTCTTAAAACAATAAATTCTTCTATGCTGGGCACATGCCAGCCAGCAGGGCATAAAGTATAACCGTCGTTTTCTACGGTTTTTTCTACGGCCTTTTTATTGTATAGAGCTCCGTAGATATCTTTATTATTTGCATCATTATCATACCAGGCATAGCCATCAGACGAATAATTGTCCCAATTTTCGTTATCTATTATATTATTAATTAGCGTACCATCACTATATTTCGTAGTTTTCAGATTTTCTTTAAACCAGCATTGATTGCCGATTTGTACGGTTTCATAAATATTATTATCACTATCAGTAACTTGGCTATCGCCACAGACGAAAGGATTATAAGAAAAATGAGCGGTGACAGATATGTCGTGGGTAACATTAGTATCTTGTCGAGGGTTATTGTAAGAATCGTCAGACCATTTATCAAAAATATAATCCGGCGACGGGATAGCTTTTACTACTGTTCCATCCTGTCCATAAAGTACTGTTTGAGAAGAACTATCGGAGATCGTTCCTCCTCCGTTACTATCAACTCCATAGCTTAAAGTATAAGAAGCATTAGACCAGATAGCATAAAGAGTAATGTTAGCAGTTTGATTATAAATTGTGGTATCGGTATAAGTGGTACCTGAACCATTAGGCATTGTCTTCCAGCCAACAAAACTGAATCCTGTTTTAGTGGGAGTTGGCAGGTGGCCGACTGGATTATTATAAGTTACAACTTGGGTAGTTGGATCAACCGTTCCACCTTGGGGGTCGAAAGTAATGGTATAGCTTTCTGGAGCAAATTCGGCTGTTAGTGATATGTTGTGAGTAACATTGGTCTCGTATCGAGGGTTATTGTGAGAATTGTCAGACCATTTAACAAAAGCATAACTATTTTCTGGCTCAGCAGTTACCTCAGATCCATTACCACCTCGGCAGACTGATTGAGTAGTTGATCCAGTTATTGAGCCATTGGGGCCAGCAATATAATTAATAGTGAAGGTGGACATACATGGATCACTGATAATTATGGCGCACGTTTGGGTCGCTGAATTATTTAGGCCATCTTTAGCCGTTAACGTTATATCATAGCGCCCAGCAGCGCCCGCCTTAGCTGAACTTATTTTAATTTGCTGTCTATTGTTGACAAGTTCAACAGATAGGGGTTGCCAGCCGGTCATAGGATGCTCACTGGTTATAGTTACCATATTGTTTATAGGGTCATCTTCTGGGTCGGCTATACTGGCATAACCAGTAAATTTTTGCTGGCTTATGCCTCGTAAGGTTGGGCATTCAATTACCGGTCCATGATTAACAGTATTGCCGGAACAACTGAGGTTATTAAAATTAGAGCAATCAGATTCAAAATTAGCGCAAAGATTATAATTGGTACTATTAATATATT
>CAZLFO010000038.1:0-6107 GCA_964558835.1 uncultured Gammaproteobacteria bacterium | reverse complement strand
GGGAAATTATTCATCGTTTTTAGAGAAAAGGCCTCAAAATAGTCGGGATTAAGATGATTCAGCTAGATGATATTATTTTGGCCGAACATTATGCTCATTTAGTTGATCAGCCCTTTTTCCCACGCATTGCTAAATTTATGTCTGACTGGCCAGTTATTGTAATGGCCTTAGAGGGGTTAGAAGCTGTTAATAGTGTACGTTTGCTTACTGGCGAGACGCTAGGCCGTCATGCCGATGCTGGCACTATCCGTGGTGATTATTCTATGAGTGTCCAAGCCAATATTGTTCATGCTTCGGATAGTATAGAGAATGCTCGCAAAGAATTAGCACGTTTTTTTAAGCCAGATGAACTTTTTGACTGGAATTGTTTAGATAGCCAGGCTATTTATGCTGAGGGTGAAGGAGAGGAGGATGATGATGAATAATAAAAATTATTCTTGCGGGCTATAGTATAATGGTAGTACGCGTGCATGGGGTGCATGTAGCTCCGGTTCGATTCCGGATAGCCCGACCAATCTAAACATTGCGAATTTTGGTAGGACTTATTTATGCTCTTGGGTGATACAATTTAATATTTAGTACGATGAAACATCAAAAACCTTGGTCAAAATTAAAACATCCATTTTTTATTACTATTATTGGCTGTATCGTTGCAGTATTGCTCATATTAGATCTAGTTAAAAATATCCGCCAGCTATTTAATGCCAATAGAGAAATTAATCAAATAAAGGCTGAAATCAACAATCTAAATCAAAAAAATAAGGATATCGGCTACTTGTTAGATTATATGCACTCTAAGGAGTTTTTAGAGGAACAGGCCCGATTAAACTTTGGTCTACAAAAACCTAATGAACAAATAATAGTAATTCAACCAGCGACCCCTAGTACAATCACTGATTCGCTTATTGATAGTCAAGTTTTTGACCTACCAGCACCGCCTCAACCAAAATTAGCAGTGAGTTCTAATCCTAAAAAATGGTTTAATTATTTTTTTGCCCCACGGTAGATATCTTGAGCCCATGGTCGGGTTTGAACCGACGACCTTTCCCTTACGAAGGGATTGCTCTACCAACTAAGCTACATGGGCTTAAGGAGCGGGTGAGCGGAGTTGAACCGCCATCTTCAGCTTGGGAAGCTAACATAATAACCGTTATACGACACCCGCTAAATAAAACTTGGTCACTACTTTAAAATATGTTATAATGTCATTATAAGAAGAAAAGTTTTACTTCGTCAACTTTATTTATGACTTTATTTAACAATATTCTTTTTTTATTAAAACGTTATTTTTTAGTTTTATCGGCAATCATAATTTGTTTTTTACCTGAAGCTATAATGGCTGACAATTCTGCAAGTTCTGCTACTAGCGTTGTTGGTCGAGCCAGTTGGTATGATTTTCGCCCTGGTTTATTTGCCGCTTCTAATATTTATTCTCTAGGACAAAAAGTTAGAGTTTACCATGAAGCCTCTGGCAAGTCGGTAGATGTGGTTATTAATGATTATGGACCTGATCCTAAAATATACCCAGATAGGGTAATTGATTTACAAAAAGAAGCTTTTGCTCAATTAGCCTCACTAGGCACTGGTGTTATAACTGTCAGGCTGCAACCATTACCAGCTGAGGAAAATTTATCCGCGGTTTCTCAGGTCGCTTCTAATAGTAATAAAAATTTGCAAAATCCAGGCCGTGACCTATCTAAAGAACGGCTAGCCCTGGCTCAATTTACTAAACTATACGGCCGCCTACCCCAAGATACTATAGATTGGCAAATTATTAAGGATATGGCCTATAATAGCTTAAACAGAGATTTGAATAAAGAGAAAGCAGCCCTGACTCAATTTACTAAACTATACGGCCGCCTACCCCAAGATGCTATAGATTGGCAAATTATTAAGGATATGGCCTATTACCATAAACTATCTAAAACCAATAATAATTTCAAAAAAGTCAGTATTTCTAACCAGGAAGCGGCTGCGGCTATTGTTCTAGATGCGGATAGTGGCCAAGTTTTATGGGAAAAAAATCCTACTCAAGTTTTGCCCATAGCTAGTCTAACCAAGATGGTGGCGGTTAAAACATTTTTAGACACTAAACCAGATCTGGATAAAATAGTTACTTATAACAATCAAGATGAACAGGAAATAAAAAAATATTGCACCCCTTCAGAAGCGGCTATGGTTAAGTTACAAGATGGTGACCAAGTAAAATTGCGCGATTTGGTTTATTCTGCTCTTATCGGTTCAGCTAATAATGCTGTAGAATCACTAGTTAGGTTAAGCGGTTTATCTCGTAATGAATTTATCAACAAAATGAACGCTAACGCTAAAAAATGGGGCGCAACTTCTACTAAATTTGTTGAACCTACTGGTTTATCACCAGATAATGTCAGCACAGCCAAAGATTATGCGGAGATTCTTAAAAATATTAGTAAAGATGCTACTATTAAAAAAATTAGCACTACAGCTAGCTACCAATTTAGTACCATTAATACTAAACAAAAACACACTATTCAAAATACCAATAAACTCTTAAGAGATGGGGATTTCTCTTTAGAAACCTCTAAAACGGGTTATCTTACAGAAGCTGGCCATTGTTTGGCTATGACGGCTCAGCAACAAAACACTAAGCAACATTTTATTATTGTAACTCTGGGTTCACCGACTTGGCCTAAGACTTATGAAGTGGCCAGTAGATTATTAACTACCGCCTTAAATTAGCTAATTTTTATGATTCAATTTATCCATGCTAGTAAGTTTTATCCGCCCCAAACTAAGGCTTTAGATGATTTAAGTTTGCACATTTATCCTGGTGAGTTTGTGTCTATAGTCGGTCAATCTGGCAGCGGTAAAACCACCATAGTCAAATGCTTAATTGGTGAAGAAAAACTAGATAGTGGCCAGATTATATTAGGGGACTGGGACATAACTCGTGTTTCCAATCGAGAAATTCCATATCTCCGGCGACAAATCGGGGTTATTTTTCAAGATTTTAAACTATTACCTAAAAAAACATTGGCCGAAAATGTGGCTTTCGCCCTACAAGTTTGTGGTAAGTCACCTAAAAAAATTAAAGCTATTGTCCCTAGCGTTATGAAAATTGTCGGTTTAACTGAACAAATGAACCGTTATCCTAATGAAGTTTCGGGCGGAGAACAGCAACGAGCAGCCATTGCCCGAGCCTTAGTTTATCAGCCGAAAATTTTAGTAGCCGACGAACCTACTGGTAATCTAGACTCCATTAATGCCGAAGAAATTGTTAACTTGCTCTTAAAAATTAATGATTTAGGCACAACCGTTATCTTAGTGACTCATAACCGTGAGATAGTTAATAATCTTAATCGGCGAGTTATTACTATTAGTGATGGGCGATTAGTCAACGATCAGGCCAGGGGTAAATATATAATCTAATTTTTATGTTATTATCTTTAGGACGCATCATTAAATTTGGTTTGCAGGATGTATGGCGTAATTTTTGGCTATCACTGGCCACTATTATGATTTTAGTTTTGACTTTATTCTCGGTTGATTTACTGCTTTCTTTAAGAATTATTGGCCAAGCGGCAGTAGATAATCTTAAAAATCGAGTTGATGTTTCTATTTATTTAAAACAAGGTATATCTGAAGATAAAATTTTAAATCTTAAGGCTCGTCTAGCTAATTTAAATAATGTCCAAGAGGTTGTCTATATTTCTCAAAGTGAAGCCCTGGAATCTTTTCAACAACGTCACCAGTCTGATCCAGAAATTCTTCAAGCCCTTCAAGAATTAAATCAAAATCCTTTATCTCCTACTTTAACGGTTAAGCCTAAAGATCCTGATCGTTTTGAAGAACTTGTTGAAGAACTTGACCAGGTTCAAGACCCAATTATTGAATCACGTAATTTCCAAGATAATAAAAAATTATTAGATAAAATTAATTACATTACTGATAAAATCAACGATGCTGCCGTGATTATTAGCGTTATTTTTCTGTTTATTATGATTTTAGTAATGTTTAATTCGGTACGGCTAGCCATTTACAGCCATCGGCAAGAAATAGTAATTATGAAACTAGTAGGGGCCTCTAATTTTTTTATTAAGGCGCCTTTTCTCTTTTCTAGCTTAATTTATACATTTATAGGGGTAGTTTTAACAGCCGTCATTTTTTATGCCTTTTTGACTGTCCTACAGCCGTATTTAGATACTTTCTTCTTTGGCTATAATATTGATTTGATAACCTATTTTAACAGTCATTGGCTAACAATTGCTGGTTTACAGTTTGCTGGAGCGGCTATTATTAATTTATTGGCTAGTTATATGGCTGTAGGTAAATATTCCAAAATTTAAAATCCATGTTAAGCCAAAAACAGGAAAAATTGATTAAATCTTTACACACTAGCAAGGGCAGAGAAAAGCACAAATTATGGCTCGTGGAGGGGGTCAAATGTTTAGAATCAGCCGGGCCAGCCATACAACTACAATTTGGCCCTCAAGATAGCCATCACTTCGCTCAATTAATCACTACCGATACCCCGCCGAGAGTAGCTGGATTGGCTGTTGCTCCTCAATTTCAGCTTAAGGATATTATTACTAAAAAAACGATTCTCGTCTTAGACCATCTTCAAGATCCTGGCAATGTGGGCACCATCATACGTCTAGCTAAGGCCTTTAACGCTGGCCTTATACTGTGTGAGTGTGCCGATCCGGGTAATGCTAAGGTTATTCGTTCTTCGGCTGGTTTAGTGTTTACTACCCCCTGGATCATTATGTCGCCCCAGGAAGTCTCTGAATGGCTAGCCGAAACTGATATTATAATCTATCGTCTAGAAAATAAACAGGGTGCCGAAGAGTTAAATATTAAGCCCAGTAAATTTTTATCTGCTGACAAAATAATTATTATTGTTGGCTCAGAAGGGCAGGGGATTAAACTTAAAGTTGCCGGGCAAGCAATAGCTATTAGACATGAATCTAGTGTTGATTCGCTTAATGTAGCGGCAGCCGTAGCTATTGCTTTATTTTTACGCTATCAAAAATAATAATAAATTATGAACAAAAATATTGAGGTACGTACTATCAAAGCTATTCAATATGGTTGTGGTAAAATGGGCGGTCTTATTATGAAATATCTCCATGAAAAGGGGGTAGAGATAGTTGGCGCCATTGATAATAATCCTGAATTAATCGGTCAGGATATTGGCAAGGTAATGGGACTTGAACAAAAACTTGGCCCCACTATTCATGGCGACCCTGAAGAGGTTTTTGCCACTAATCCAGCCGATGTTTGTATCGTGGCTATTAATGGGCTATTAACTGAAATTTATCCTTTATTAACTATTCCTTTGAAATATGGAGTTAATACTATTACTACCTGTAGTGAAGCAGTTTTTCCCTGGACAACTTCGCCAGAATTTGCTAAGCGGCTAGATGAATTAGCTAAAAAAAATTATTGTACTTTAACAGCCAGCGGTTATCAGGATATATTTTGGGGTCACTTAATTGCTGATTTAGCTGGTGGTCATCACAAAATTAATGTCCTAGAAGGTACAACTTATTATAATCTTGAAGAATACGGCATGTCCATGGCTAAAAGTTATGGAGTAGATTTTAATATTGATGAATTTAATAAAAAGATCGGCCAGAATAATCTCTTGCCTTCGCCCATTTGGAATGCCGCTGAATGGTTGGCGGCTTGTCTAGGCTGGACAGTTAAAAATATTAATCAAAAATTAGTGCCTATTGTTGCGGAGCAGCCAACTTTCAGCCCTCTTTTTAATAAAACAATATCAGTCGGTAACTGTCTAGGCTTGACAGCTACTATTAATTTAGAAACTAATGAAGGCCACATTATTCAATTACAGCACAGTGGTCAGGTTGGTAGTTCTAGCCCATTAAATATTAGTGAGTGGGCAATAAAAGGAGAATTTAATAGTAAATTACGGCTTGAGCAAGAATCAACTATTAAAACAGCTTGTGCTACTATTGTTAATCGTGTGCCAGAAGTGATGATGGCTAAACCTGGATATGCGACTACTCATAATTGGCCAGGAACAAGTTATCGTGAACGTTCGCTGTCAAGTTATTTACCATTAAAATAGCTCGGGGACAAGGATTCGAACCTCGATTAATGGC
>CAZLFO010000037.1:0-6150 GCA_964558835.1 uncultured Gammaproteobacteria bacterium | reverse complement strand
AATAACTAATAACCTTATAAATTTTAGCCCAGTTATTCTTAAATTCCTGATCACTATTAAGATCCCTAGCTAGTACATTAGCGGCTAAAAAATTAACCCGCCAATCATCAACATCTAATAAACACTTCGGGCAATCAGCTTCTCGATAATAAAGAGGCCAAGTATGACCCAGCCATTGGCTAGCCAAAGAAAAATTAGCCAAACGGCCTCCTCCCTGATAATCAGTGTCGGGCACAAAGGCACTATAATCTATTTCATAACCAAATAGTGGTGAAAGTTTTATCCCATTAGCTTTCTTAATAAGCGCCACTTCTTGATCCACTTCTCGACATAAATCTTCATCTATTGATGGTAGTCTATAAATCTGGTCGTCACCTACCTGAAAAATAATAGAATTATTAATGTTGCCATCTTTATCAATTTGATTAGCCTGAGGAGCTAATAATTTTAAAGCCACCGCCCAATATTGAGCATTGAATCGATAAGCCTCTAAAATAGGGTCATTGCCTTTTATGTCCTGACTTAGGGCCGCCTGATACCGTTGGTTAGCCATTTTAAATAAACCATTACTAATTTGCCATAGGTCATCATAAAAACCAGCTTCCACTGCCTTATATACATCTTTAATATTATTTTGATAATAGTAAAAAATAACATCACTGGTTAACAGGAGCGGCCAATGATTAGTCTGGGCTGAACGATAAAAATCAAAAAAATCTTGTCTCAAACCATCAAAAGGATTATCTACTAAAACTGAACCCTGCTTATTTAACTGATTAATAATAGGTTCCAAATTATAATATCGCCTAATTTCATAGTAATTAACCGCATCCTTTTTTATATTAATCGGCAAATTAACCGCTTGAGCCTTATTAGCCAAAGTATCAAGTGACCAAGTGGTGGTCGGCTTTTGATAAATCTGGCTAAACACTAACTGGTCGGCCTGAAAATTAGGATCTTCTTTAATGACACTATCAGCGGGTACATCAGATACTAATGGCAAAGCAATAACGGCCTCACTAGTCGTTGGTTTAAGTTGATTAATGCCCTTATTGACTGGCGTACCCGACTTCTTACTACTGGTGATTAACAATTGCGCCATAATAATAAAAAACACTAAACAAACCACTCCGGACGCCAACCACAACCATTTATCCGACGATGAATGAACAGATTTTTCTCTGGTTTCTTTAAATTCTGTCGATAATTTATTACTAAAAAGATTTTTTTTCACAATATTCTCTGATTAAAATAAAAAATAACCATTTTTATTTTACCAAGTAATCGGTCTAAAAACAAGATGAATAACTAATAAAAATACTTGCCATCTCACAATTTTCTTGCTACAATAATCATAAATCAACTAGCCACTAGGCTATATTTTTTATGTAAAATGAGTTTATGAATCAAAATTTCCAAAAAGCTACCACCGAATATAATGCCGAAGCTATAACCGTATTAGAAGGATTAGAGCCGGTTCGCAAAAGACCAGGCATGTATATTGGCTCAACATCTGGCATTGGCCTACATCATTTAATTTGGGAAGTAGCTGACAACAGCTTTGACGAAGTTATGGCTAATTATGCTGATACGGTAGAAATATCATTATTGCCAGATAATCTAGTAGAGATTAGCGATAATGGTCGCGGCATACCAGTGGATATTCATAAAACAACTGGGGTATCAGCCCTAGAAACCGTGATGACCAAACTCCATGCTGGCGGTAAATTCAATAATAATAGTTATAAAATTTCAGGGGGCTTACATGGTGTTGGCGTTTCAGTAGTAAATGCTTTAAGTTCTTATCTTAAAGCTACAGTCTATCGTAATAAAGAAATTTGGGAACAAGAATATCAATATGGTAAACCCCTAAATCCGGCAAAAAAAATTGGTTCAACTGATCCTAACAAACACGGGACAACTATTACCTTTAAGCCAGATGATACAATATTTGACTCAATTGAATTTAAATGGGGAACAATTTTAGACCATTGTCGTCAACAAGCTTATCTAACCAAGGGGGTGACTGTAAAATTACATGACCGCCGACCAGGCCATCGCCATAAAAATTATAATTTCTATTTTGAAGGTGGTATTAAGTCATATATTAAAAACCTCAACCGTAATAATCAAGTTAAAAATGAAACTATATTTTATACAGAAAAAAATATTAATAATGTCAAAGTAGAATTAGCCCTACAATACAATGATGCCTACAATGAAACAGTCTTAGCCTTCGCCAATAACATTATTAATACTGAGGGTGGTACCCATTTAATCGGCTTCCGCAGCGCCATCACTAGAGTATTAAATAATTATGCTAGATCTAAAGGGCTATTAAAAGAAAAAGAAGAAAATTTAACCGGTGATGATGTCCGAGAGGGGCTAGTTGCTATTGTAAGTGTCAAATTAGCTAACCCTCAATTTGAAGGACAAACAAAAAGTAAATTAGGCAATGCTGAAGTAAGGGGTTATGTAGAACAAGTTTGTAGTGAAGCCTTTGGAGTCTTTTTAGAAGAGCACCCCAAAGATGCCGAACAAATTATTAATAAATGTCTACTGTCAGCCCAAGCCCGAGTAGCCGCCCGAACGGCTCGTAGCGCTATTTTACGAAAAAGCGCTCTTGAGGGCGCCACTCTACCAGGCAAACTAGCTGATTGTTCCAGCCGTAAGGCAGAAGAATGTGAATTATTCATCGTCGAGGGCGATAGTGCTGGCGGCAGTGCCAAACAAGGACGTGATCGCCGTTTTCAGGCTATTTTACCTCTCCGCGGAAAAATACTTAATGTCGAGCGTACCAGACTAAATAAAATGTTAGAAAATAATGAAATAAAAAACATAGTCATCGCTCTTGGCACTAATATTGATGACCAGTTTGATATTACTAAATTACGCTACCACCATATTATTATTATGACTGATGCTGATGTAGATGGGGCTCATATTAGAACCTTACTGCTTACTCTATTTTTTAGACACTTTAATCCTTTAGTAACCGGCGGCTATCTTTATATTGCTCAACCACCACTTTACCAAATTAAAAAAAGTAGCTCCGCTTTCTACGCCTACTCTGATGAAGAAAAGGATAAAATTATCCGTGAGCTGGGTAGCACCAATGACGATATTATAGATGATGAAATAACTGAACCAGAGATGGAAACAGATAATATAGTTTCAAATCCCAATAAAAATTTGGCTCGACTCCATATTCAACGTTATAAAGGGTTAGGAGAAATGAATCCAGAACAATTATGGCAAACTACGATGAAGCCTGAAAGTAGAATCTTAAAACAAGTTACAGTAGAAGATGCTGCCGCAGCTAATGAAATTTTTGAGATGCTAATGGGCAACGAAGTAATGCCTCGCAAACATTTTATTCAAACCCACGCCAGTAAAGTGGTCAATCTGGATATCTAGTGTTCTATTGAGCAAGTTGTAAAATAATTTTATCAGTCCCTGGTACCCTTTTTAATAAATGGGGTTGCCAAATAATCTTATAAGTTAGTAGCTCGGGCTGTTTAGATAAATAGTCATCTAACTCTTCGCGCGTAAGACCAACTAGGGTGCGTTTATCAATTAATTGTTCAGCCTGAGTAGCTACTATACTGACAGTGTAATTAACGCTTAATTCAGCATAATGCTCTTGCGGCTGCCACTTAGTTAATTGATAAACTATTGTGGACTCATCAATAGTAAATTGACTGCCCGTTTGCTCCTTAATTAGATCCATCATGGCTTGAAGATCAAAAATGGCAGCTCCTACGGTAGCTTTAACTGTGATAGTAAATTCACTCTTAGTATCACCAGCCGGCCCATCACTTTTAACTTCCCACGCACTATCATCTAACCAATAAGCAATTACTTCATCTTGAGCCTCTTGAGCTATAAGAGCCTTGGCCTGTGTAGTCGCGCCTTCTTTAGCTTGAGCTATGGCCTGCTCGAGATCAGAATCCAAAATAATAGGTTCAGTATTACTTTGAAAGATAATGGGCTCTTCGGCTATTGCATAAATTTTATCTTGCAGCCCAGACCATAAACCAGGAATTGTAAATTTAGTATTAGCTTCAATAGCGTTTTCTGACTTTACTTGGTCAGCATAAACTTCTGCTTTTATCTCTCCGCCAGCTGGCACTGTCACAAAATTTTTTAACCGATAAAGCACTCCACTGCTAGTTAATAATCTAGTAGTAGCTACTAATGGCTGATCCTTGCCTGTTTTATTTACTAGTTTAACCTGACCAGTTAATTTGCCCTCTCCCGGCAATTGTTGCTTGCCAGTAGCCTTAAATGTCTCCCGATATTCTGTAGATTGTTCAATAAATTTTGCCGGCAAATAACCGCTAGATACCGGAGTAATATCAGTGAGATAAATAGTGGCATTTTGCTGTTGTGTACTCGCTGATGGATATAAAATAATTTTAACTTTAATGAGCGAATAATAAAACATAACCATTATTACAAAGCTGATAAGAATTATAAAAAAGATAGCTAAATTACGATATAAACGATTCGGTAATTGATGACTATCGGATGAATCAGGTAATTCTAATGGTTTTGATGATATATCAATATTCTCGCTCTCTTCAGGCACTGCCTGAATCTCTTCATTTTGAGACTCTCCCTCACGAGCCGCTTGCCAAACCGAGAACTCTTCTTCACTAACTAATGACTGGTTAGTCACCACCATAACCTTGGGTTTAGGCGATCCTGACTTACGAGTTTTGGGTTTAGCCTTATTGGGCATACTCCTTTTAGGGGAAGACTTAGATGACCGGCCCAATGATCTAACCTTGGGGGGACGACCCGCTGATCTTCTTGTCCCACCACCTCTAGATTTAGGAGTTATCGATGTTTTTTGTGGAGACATAAAAATAAATTAAAGATATTATTCATATTATAACTAAAATTTGATAGCTTCGGCAAATCCAGCCTTAAGTTCAGCCGATAACTCCGGCCCACACTCTACCTGTACTCCCGTAGCTATTTTCTGCCTTGCTCCATTGAAAAGGACCTCTAAATAAACTTGATGCGGCCCGGGATGATGTAATAAAATCTCTTTTAATTTAATAAGCTGCGCTTGACTTATGGGTTGCTGCAAAATTAACTTCACCGCTTTTGGTGATTTTAATGCTAAGTCTGACGATTGTACCTTATAGGACCTTGATTTTACTGCTAAAAACCCCGGCTTCATAGTTTTAAACCTGCCGGCCAATTGGCGAAAAGAATCTAAATCAGCGCTTAAATTATGTAAATTCAAGACAATGGCCTTGTCAGCTACAACTTTTCGCTCATTATCTTTATCAGAAATTTTACCTCGACAAAGTATGGGCTGGCCTTCTTGCCACACATCGCGGGTAGTCTCTAATAATTTAGGAAAGACAATAATCTCTAGACTGCCAGTATCGTCTTCTACCTTAATAAACAGCATAGATTGATTCTCTCGAGTAATAACTTTTTTGCTGCTAATGATCATTCCACCAATATTTACTACTTCTCCCTGTGCTTTATTGGCTAAATTTTTAATGGGCACTATAATTGACTTAAGTTCCCGACGATAATCCGTAAAAGGATGCTCAGTAATATACATACCTAATAATTCTCGCTCCCAGCTTAATTTAACTTGGCGATCAGCTAACGGTGCTGGTTTTAAAGATAAAGGCAGATCATCTAGACCATCAACTCCCGCAAATAAACTATGCTGTCCACTTAAACTATTCTGGCTAGCCTCCTTATTATATTTTAATAAAACATCAATATTTTCTAAAAGCTGACGCCGATCAAACCAACTATCAAAAGCACCGGCTTTTATTAAACTCTCTAAAGATTTACGATTTAAATCTTTATCATTAATACGACGTAAAAAATCACCCATGTCCCGATAGGGTCCGCCGCGTTTACGCTCATCTTTAATAACTTTAGCTATATGCTCCCCTACATTTTTAATCGCCAAAAGACCAAAACGAATAGTGGGGTGGTCCACTAAATTTTCATCAACAACCGTAAAAGAATCAAAAGATTGATTAGTATCGGGAGGACGAACCTCAATACCCATCCGACCACACTCTTCAATTTCAATAGCTACGCGGTCGCTATTCTGTTGATCAGCCGCCAACAAAGCCGCCATAAAAGCTGTTGGATAATTAGCTTTCA
>CAZLFO010000036.1:0-6224 GCA_964558835.1 uncultured Gammaproteobacteria bacterium | reverse complement strand
AGACTGATTATGTGGTGGTTGGCGCAGACCCAGGCAGTAAATTAGCCAGGGCTAACGATTTGGGGATTAAAATTATTAATGAAGCTGAATTATTAGCCCTATTATCTTAATTTATGGATAAAGAAATTATAAAAAAATTAGCCCAATTAGCTAAATTAAAAGTTGACGATAGCGAAATAGAAATTTATGATTATCAGTTGTCAGCTGTTTTGCATCATTTAGATAGTTTAGCCGGGGCGATAGACCTTATTAATAATAAATATGACGAGGGTCAAGAGGTTAATACTAATGAAGTTGCTGACGCTTTTTTAGCTAATGATGAAGTAGAGAATTGGCCGGAAGAAGAGATAGCCATGAGTTTGAT
Source organism: uncultured Gammaproteobacteria bacterium (assembly GCA_964558835.1). Lineage (GTDB taxonomy): Bacteria > Patescibacteriota > Patescibacteriia > Patescibacteriales > Patescibacteriaceae > UBA1359. The sequence goes on along the minus strand of CAZLFO010000036.1, from coordinate 5,860 downwards.
TGGAGCGCGTCGGAATGATGAAGGATTTATTATTGTTCCGGCAATAAAATCATAGACACTTATGAATTTACAGAGTTTAACATTAGCTCAGGCTAGAGATTTGTTAGATAACCGGCGGTTAACCAGTCGGCAGCTTACTGATTATTATCTGCAACGTCTAGAAAAATATGATTCATATGTTCGTTCCAGCCTGTTAATAGATTATGATGGAGCTTATCAGGCAGCAGATTTAGCTGATCAGCGGTTAGCTAATGGAGAGGGGGGAGGGGTATTGGGTATACCATATATAGTTAAAGATAATATTTTAACTAAAGGTTTAAAAACTACAGCTGGCTCTAAAATGTTAGAAAATTATATTGCTCCTTATGATGCTACGGTAATTAGTCGGTTAAAGCAGGCCGGGGCGGTTTTACTAGCCAAGGCCAATTTAGATGAGTTTGCTTTGGGGTCATCTACTGAAAATAGCGCCTTTGGACCAACTCATAATCCTTATAATTTATCTATGGTGCCAGGAGGGTCTTCTGGGGGTTCAGCCGCAGCCCTGGCCGCTGATTTTTGTACTTTTGCCTTAGGCAGTGACACTGGCGGTTCGGTACGTCATCCAGCTTCTTTGTGTGGGGTGGTTGGCTATAGGCCAAGTTATGGCGCTATATCGCGACATGGTTTAGTGGCTATGTCTAGCTCCCTCGATGCTATTGGTGTTTTAGCCCGTTCTGCTGTTGATGTTACCACCATTATGGAAGTAATTGCCGGCCCAGACAAATATGATGCCACAGCTTCATTAGTTTTAGAAGCACCAGCTAGGGTTAATCCAACGATTAATTGGTCTAAAATTAAAATTGGCTGGCCGGTTGAATATTTTAGCTCTGGCCTTGATAGCGAGATAGCAGACAATCTAACAAATATAAAAAATCTTTTATTGGATAAAGGGGCGACGGTTATCCCTGTTAATTTACCGCTTACTCCATATGGGGTGGCGGCTTATGCTATAATTAATATGGCCGAAGTAAGTTCTAATTTAGCGCGTTTTGATGGATTGCGGTATGGTCACTGGGCAGGCGGTAGCAATTTATTAGAAACTTACTTAAATAATCGGAAAGATGGTTTTGGCGCGGAAGTTAAGCGTCGCCTCATGCTAGGTACTTATTTTTTAAGCGCTGGAGAAGGGGAGTCGTATTATAAACAAGCGCAAACCGTTAAGACGATAATTAGCCAGGAATTCAAGAAAGTTTTTACCCAGGTGGATTATCTTCTTACTCCTGCGACGCCTACGGCCGCTTTTCCTCTGGGCGTCAAAGTCAATAATCCCCTGAGTCTTTATCTAGAAGATAGTCTCCTTACTCCGGCCTCTTTAGCTCATTTGCCAGCAGTTGCTATACCTATTGGTTGGACCTTAGCCGGCCTGCCAATTGGCAGCCAGCTTATTGGGAAAAGAGGTGATGATTATAATATGTTAACGGTCGCTCAGGCGATAGAAGATATAATAAATATACCCTCACAATTATTGCCGTGGGGATAAAATAATTAAATAAAAATCTAAATTATATCTATGAAGAAAAAAACATTACATCGACGGTTTACTGATGAATTTCTGTGGGCTGTTATAGTAGTGGTGTTATTGGCTTTTATTGTTTTATGGATCTACCAAAAAACTACTAATAAACCACAGGCTACCGTACTGGTTACTTCAACTCAAGATCAGATTGCAATAGCTGAAGAGTTAAAGACAGCTAATCAGGAGGCTTTAGGAAAAATTAGTGTGACGTTACCTGAGGTTCCGTCCATTAACAATACTGACCATCTATTTGGTCCGCTAGAAGCTCCGGCTCAGTTAATTATTTATACTGACTTTACTGATCCGCTCGCTGCTCAGTTTGTGCCTATTATTAAAGAGCTAAAAAGTAAGTTTGGTGATAATTTAGTAGTAGTCTGGCGTCAGCATCCATTAGCCAACAATTTTTCATCTAAGGAGGCCGCGATAGCTATTGAATGCGCGGCTAAGCAGAATAAATTGTTGGACTATGCCGAGCAGATTGCTTCATTGGCGGCTCAAGAGCAACCCTTGCCAGAGTGGTCTAAATTAGCCAGGGAGCTTGGTCTTCAAGTTGACGATTTTAATAATTGTTTGACGAATCCAGGGGTTCAAGCTACACTTGATCAGTGGTCCGCTGAAGCAGAGGCATTAGGCGCTATTGGAGTACCTAGTAGTTTTTTAAATAAAAAGCTGTTGAGTGGGGTTTATCCGCTAGAGGATTTTACGGATAGCGCTGGCCAAGTTAAAAGCGGATTAATAGTGTTAGTGCAAGAAGCCATAAAGGCTAATCAGGCAACTGACTAGTAGATTATAGGGAGGGGAGAGGGAAGGATCGCATAGTGGTCGAGTGCGCTCGCTTGGAAAGCGAGTAGGCTCACAAGCCTCCGGGGTTCGAATCCCCGTCCTTCCGCCAGCAATTTATCTATGGCTATTTTAGACTCATTAGTGCCAAAGATATAAATAATAATTTTTTATGTCGATGCAATCTAAATTATCATCTGAGAAAGAAATTATAGCGGGCTGTGGCCGTAAGCTAGGATTTTTAATTGATGCTTTAAATATTAGCCAATCAGCTAAAGATTTACTAGTGGAGATAGTCTCCATGATGGAGCCGGAAGACATGATTAAGTTGGCGGCTGTATTGGAAGAAAAATTAGCTTCGGAGCAGTCAGCTATCTTGGAAATAGAATTACAAAATAAGTTGGATGCTATGGCGATGAAGTACACCGCTGAAGCGGAGGCAATTAATCAAAACAGTTTGTCTGAAATCAAAGAATTAATAAAGGAAAAGGCGCTAAGTGATATTCGTCAGACTATAAAATAATTTTATGGACAATAATTTTGAAAATAGCCAATCGGCGTCGCAACAGCTAGGTATGCCCGAGCCGCTTAAATTAGAGGGTTATGATGCTGTCAACGGAGAAGGTGAAGCTGATGTTGATAAAGCGCTTATGGCCCAACAGAGAGAGGAAGCCTTAAAAGATATATTTTTGCAGAAAGAAATTGAGGTTAGGGCTAGACAAGATAATGGAGAAAATCCATCAAGTTATACTAAATATAAATTAGCAATTTTTGATCAGTTATTAAAAAATAAGTCAGTTGACTTTCCCAGAGTGGTTCGTCAATTACAAGACCCAAATAATCCCGAGGCCTTTGATTTAGGCTCTTGTTATAGTGCTTTTGAAATGGTTAGATTTTATTCTAATAATGTTCATGAATTACATGATGGCTATCAGGTAGAAAATTCTATGGAATTATCTGAGGATCCAGCCCAGTATACTGAACAGGTTAGTCAGCTTTTTGATAAGATTAATGCACAAAAACAGGCCATGATGCAGCGTAATAATCAATTAGGTATACCAAGTTCTAAGTATGATTATTATCGTTTAGCTATTTTAGATAATCTTTTAAAAAACAATAGGGTAGAGATGTCTCGTCTAGGTCGGGAGATACAGCAGAAAGAGGGCGACAATTTTGACCCAGAAGCTTTTCGGGACGCTTATTTGATATTAGAGAGAGAAAATAGGCTTGAAACTCAACAAGCGCAGGAGCAGAATGAAAAAGAAATACCAGAAAAACAGCCGACAGAAGAATCAACCTCAGAACAAATGTTCGCAGAACCTGCCTCTCCTGAAATACCAGCTGAGTTAGATAAAGCAATAATTTCAGCAATTCCTGAAGAGCCAAATAATAAATATCCAGATAAAAAAACAAAAGCTAAAATTATTGGCGCTGCTGCTTATAAGACTATTGCTTCTATTGTTGGTCTTAAATCAGTTGTTGATTGGGTGGGGGCTGGTTTAGGTTCTTTGGGTTTGAAAATTGGCCAGCGGACTGATGTCTATAAATATTTTGATCAAAAGAAAGAAGCAACTCAAGATCTAAATGATATTAATAATTCCCTAGAAAAATTAATTGAAGCTGCGGCTATTCAGCATGATTTTAGGCAAGCCATATATCAAGATGAGAGATATATTAAATTAGTAGCTGAAACTAATCAATTGCTAGAGGGTTATAAACAGACCGAAGACATTGAAGCTAGAGCCATTTTGGCTGAAAAGATGAAACAAAATCAGGAGGAAAAAAGGAAAATAGCTCAAGAATATGAAATGGGAATAAATCAGACTAAAAAGGCTCAGGAATTGAAGAATTTAGCCATTGAGTATAATAATTTAGTTGATAATGCCCGTTCAACCGCTTATTATGATTTGCCGGCCCAGCAACGTCAGCAAGTTGACGCTAGTTGGGACCATCTGTCAAAAGCTGAACGTAGCCTTTATACTTTGCCGGAGACGGATAAACGAACCATGAAAATTCGACTAGGGCAAGTTTTAATTACTAATTTGGAAAAGAATAATGCTTTAGCTGATCAATGTCGTAGGTCGGCTCAAGATATTTTGCGTGATTATGTCCATGGTAAGGTTGAGGCCGCGGCTTTAATTAAAGATGGCCTTAATACTGCCTTTACCTTTACTGGGGCTGGAGCTTTGCGGGGTTTTACTTATTGGACAATGGCGATGGTGGAACGTTCTAAATCTAAAAATCGTGAATTTAGAAAAGAATATTCTTGGAACCAGATAGGTGAAAAAATTTCTAGTAATCGGCGGCTGTTTGATTTATTTATTACTTCCATGAAAGAGACTTATTATGGTTTAAGTGGGCGTAGATTTGTTCAGAAATATACTATTGACAAAAAGGGCAAATTAAAACGATGTTCCGACAAAATTAAACTGCATGGACTACCAGCAACAGCGCTAAAGGCTCAGTCTTTGGGTGAAATTGCTCGTTTATTGGGTATTGGCACTCAAACTATGGCAGCTATTGTTACTGAGGGGATGAGTCTACAAGGATCATTGGAAAATATAGCTGATACATTTAAGGGTGATGCTATTGGAAATATGGCTGATAATTGGTATCAAAACTTTCGTATTGATCAGCGAATAGCTAAATCACTAAAAATTCTGCAAGATAAGGGATATCATGAGGGTGGACAGATGGTAACCGAAAAAGCGATGGCCGCTGGCACAACCCCAGAAAAACCAGATACTCAAGATATTGACCTTAAACATCTAGAAAATTTAGATACTATAAAGATTGCCCAGTTAGCTGAGCAGGGGCATCGGGTTGTTAAGGGTGGATCAGTGTCAGAAGCCTTGGGACGGTCGGTTAGCGGTCGGGAGGATATGCTGCTTATTACTTTTAATAACAAGGGTGAGCCTATTATTTATGATGGTTATAATCCTAATGTTATTGCCCCGGACGCTAGAGTACTTGATTATGGCGGCCGTTTAGTAGCGATCGATAATGATTCTAGCCACCTTCATTTTTATGAGCAACATTATTTTGATGATTTATCTAAACAAATTGATATAAATTTAAAACAAGAAAATATTGGCGAACAAGTTGTGTTGAGTACTCTGGCACCTCAAGGACCGAAGATCGAAGAAGTCGTATCTGATTCAACCATCGTTCATAATATGCCAGATAGCGCTAGTCTTGGTAAATATTCTGATCATCCATATTTTAATTTAACCACTAAGGGGAAAATTGATTATGATGATTTAGTGCATGGCAATAGTGATCTTTATCGCCAATTTGTTATGTTTAATCGGCCTGGCGGAGCTTGGAGTACTAATGCCGGCCAAGATTTGCTTAGCGATATTGACCGTATTTATCATAATGAAGACTTGTCGGTGGCTGATAGAATAAAGATACTGGAAGGGATTAAAGAAGTAATGGTTAAACCTGATTTAGTGAGTCATGTTAATGATTCTGGGACTAAAGATCTCCTTAGCAGAACATACCAGCATTATGCTGATTCTATTG
>CAZLFO010000035.1:0-6262 GCA_964558835.1 uncultured Gammaproteobacteria bacterium | reverse complement strand
AGGTACTATTTCACCTCCCTCACCGGGATGCTTTTCACCTTTCCCTCACGGTACTAGTTCACTATCGATCTCAAAGAGTATTTAGCCTTGGGTCATAGTCGACCCAGATTCCTACGGAATTTCACGAGTTCCGCAGTACTTAAGAATCGGCATCACCAAGAGTCTGAAATTTTCGCTTACCGGACTATCACCGTCTTTGGCCGAGCTTTCCAGCTCATTCAGCTAACTTCAAACTTTATGACTTGGCCTGACCAAACTAAGTAGTCAGCACACCGATCTTGCAACCCCCAGTTAACATATGGACTTAGCTCCTTCAATTAGCTTCCGCTGCCCGAAAGCAGCTTCCACTAACGCAGTTAACTAGGTTTAGGCTCATCCCCTTTCGCTCGCCACTACTCAGGGAATCAAAATCTCTAATCAAGCACTATCTGCCTAACAGCTAGTCCTTGATTAGAGATCATTATTTTTTTCTTTTCCTCCGGTTACTAAGATGTTTCAGTTCACCGGGTAGTCGTCTCACCAGCCTATGTGTTCAGCTGGCGGACCACCTGTCTTCCACAGGTGAGGTTACCCCATTCGGATATCTCCGGTTCACAGGTTGCTTGCCACCTCCCCGAAGCTTATCGCAGGCTGCTACGTCCTTCATCGGCTCTTTGAGTCAAGGCATCCACCATAGACCCTTAACGAGATTTTCCCACAATTCTATTTTCAAGAATTGCGGACGTTTGTTTTTTATATTGCTATCTGATCTAACAAATATTTAATTGTCAAAGTTCTTATAAGTTTAGAAAAACTTATAATCCTTACTTACAACAACAATAGTTGCTAAGCAAAAATTATAAGTCTTTTAAGAGGTTGGCCGTACCAACATTAAGCTTAAATTGTGTTTTCTATTATACACGAATAAAAATGACTGTCAAGAGCATTTACTGATGTAGCACACAGCGAACCGAAGCGGCATCATGAGGATTTTTAACCGTATAACCGCTATCTTGATTATAAAAAATTGGCTCTCCACTTTCCTTATACTCGGCAGTGACCAACCAAGCTGGCGGTGTAAAGTAGTTAGAAGCACTATCCCAAAAACCACTGGCACTAAAGCCTAGATTGTTAATAACTGCTGCCAACTCCTCTACCGTTGGCAAACTCCAATCAGGAGGACATAAGGTAAGCGCCTGGTCTTGAGTATAAAGGCCACCTTCTTGTAAACAATATTCAGGCTTATCTTCAAAACAACGCTTGTTAGAACCCATTTCCCCAGCATTTAAATTATTCATTAGCCAACAACGTTCTGGAGAAAAATCCTGTGTCGCATAATATCCGCCATCTTCAGTAGGATTTCCATGACTATCTAACGGCCCGCCCTCATAAGCTAATAAATCACCACAATGAAAAACCCCACCTCCTCCGCCAGCAATAATAGCATAAGGCGTTGCCTGGTAATTACCTGGCTCATAGCCTGCCGATTTAGTCTCCAAAGTAAAATCTATGGTATAATTCTGTCCACCCTCGGTTTTGGTATAATTATAATTCTGGCTGGACAATGGATCGTCCGGCACCTTGGCTAAAAAAATCATACCACCATAAGATAAAGGACTCCCAGATGTTAAAGAGTCGGGATAAGTTCCAGCACTATCATAATACATATCTAGAGCAGTCCGAAGCTGTTTAATGTCTGACAGACGACGGGAATCACGGGCTTTAGCTCGAGCACTATTTAACGCCACTACCGATAAAGTAGAAAGCAGTCCAATAATGGCAACCACCACTAGTAACTCAACTAAAGTAAAAGCTTTTTGCATAGGCTCAAAATAAACTTAAGCGCTGTTGTTCTTGAGGGCTAAAAATTCTTACCCGACCATATTGACCATCAAAGCCAGGATTAACTACTAATTGCCCCTGGCGCATTCGTTCAATCGCTTGCGCTAAGCGGCTGCCAAATTGCTGAGCAATGTCTGCCGTTTTAACTTTTCTTAAAATTGCTAACTCACTACCAAATATAGTAATCATCTCATTATATACTTCCTGGACTTTTTTAGAATTACGACTAGCTATCCCTAAACACTCAGCTATAATTTTATCTAATTCTACTAATTTTTCAAAATTAGGAGCTTCGGCTGGCCGATAACCCACCGGCCGATCTGCCAACTCCTCTACTCGGTTAAGCACCCCAATAGTCAAGGGTTTGCGACAATAAGGACAAAGTCCATGAAGCTTTTTAGTTTCCTCCGGCGCACAACTAAAACCACACTGACGGTGTCCATCAAAATGGTACATCCCTTCTTCAGGAAAAAATTCTAAAGTAGCAATAATTTTCTGTTTATCTCTATTTTTAAGTATATTATAAAAAGCAAGATAACTCAACTCCGGCAAATCAATAACATTAGCTTCCCGCGCTAAATTACTAAGAGAATGGGCGTCGGAATTAGACAAAAGAACTAATTTATCTAAAGCTGACCAGCGCCAATTCATCGGCGGATCGCTAGAAAGACCAGTTTCATAAGCATAAATATATTCAGTTTCATCTTGAAAACAATCTTCCAGACGGTCAAAACCAGATTTAGAGCCAAAAACTGAAAACCATGGCGTCCAAATATGAGCCGGATAAACAATAAAGTAAGGATTAATACTACGGCAAATTTTTACTAATTCAGGGGCGCTCAAGCCCAAAATCGGCCGGCCATCACTTTTTAGGTTAAAACCTCGTTCTGTCAAGGTTTGATTAAAAAGGCGAACCGTCTCAATGTTGGGCGCATGAATTACTATGTGCAACCGCCTGACCTTATCTCCCTGTTTATAAATTAGAGCAACTTCAGTACTTAATAAAAATTTAATAGAGCTGTCTGGCCGATCGGCTAAGCGGTATAAACCGCTAGTACCAATTTCTACTAATTGCTCTTCAATAGCCTTAAACCATTGTGGATGAGTAAAATCAGCGCTCCCGACAATGTCTATGCCTTTACGGTTACAAGTTTGTTCAATATTTTGTAAGGTTAAATTAGCTGAACAAGCGCGGCTGAAACGAGAATGTAAATGTAAATCTAAAATTTGTTCCATTATTTTAAGCTTTTACTATGTTTTGTGGCTGACCCTTAATAAAAGCCTGAAAATTTTCAACACTGACCTCCATAATTCTTTCTACTGCCTCTTCACTATAAAAAGCAATGTGAGGCGTAAAAATGACATTATCTTTACTTAAAAGAATATGATTTTTAACTAAAGACATCATTTCCTTGGCTGTTTCTTGGTCATAAGCTAGCTGCTTTTCTTCCATAATTAAATTTTCCCCCTCAATTACATCTAATCCAGCTCCAGACAAAATCTTTTTATCTAATGCCTCAATTAAAGCCTCGGTTTCTACGACACCACCTCGCGCTGTATTGATAAGCAACGCGCCCTTTTTAATTAAACCAATGTTTTGCCGATTAATTAAATGATGAGTAAACTTATTTTCTGGCACATGCAAACTAATGATATCGGAGCGTCTTAATAATTCTTCTAAAGAAACATATTTAAACCCCAAAACATCGGCTAAAAAATCATTACGATTAACATCATAAGTCAGAACCTGCATATCAAAACCTCGCGCCATTTTAATTAAATGTAAACCAATTTTCCCTGCGCCAACCACTCCAATAGTTTTACCTCGCAAATCAAAACCCTTAAGTCCTTCAATGCGATAATCTTCACGAGTAGTCCGCAAATAAGATTTATGAATATTGCGTGATAAAGTTAAAATTAAAGCAAAAGCATGCTCCGCTACCGTATTTTCTCCATAAGAAGGCACATTAGTCACCACAATACCCCGCCGTTCACAATAATCTAAATCAATATGGTCAAAGCCAGTAGAACGAGTAACAATTAATTTGAGCTTGGGCATTATAGCTAAAACTTTAGCAGTGAGTTGCGAGGTAATAAACACCATTAAAACCTGACAATCTTTAGCTAACGACGCCGTTGCCTCATCTACCTTATTACGAGTCAAAAACAGTTCATGGCCAACTAAATGTTTAGTAAAATATTGTTTTTCTCCAGCCTGAACATCAAAAATAGCTATTTTCATAAGACAATTTTAATTATTAGGTAATAATTATAGCAAAAATATAAGTTTTTAGCGAATTAAAAGATAAAAAACTACCACGATAGCCAAAGCTAATCTGTACCAGCCAAAAGGCCGAAAATTATGATGCCGAATAAAGTTAAGCAGCCATTTTACGCTTAACCAAGCTGTAATAAAGGCCGTAATCGTACCAATGCCTAAGGTTATAACTTCTGGCTGGCCGAAAGACCAACTACTTTTTACTAAATCTAGCCCGGTAGCGGCTAACATAGTGGGCAAAGCCAATAAAAAACTAAACTCCACAATAGTTGACCGCTTTAATCCTAGGGCTAACCCGCCAACAATGGTAGCCGCCGACCGAGAAACACCTGGTATAATAGCCAGCGCTTGGCATAAACCAATAAGACATGCCTGCCGATATGATATCTGCTCCAAGTCCTTGCCCCCTTTTTCTTTTTTCTGGTGGTAATACCCTTCAAACCATATTAAAAATAAACCTCCCAGCCCCAAGGTAGAAGCGATCAGCCAAAAACTATCCATAAACTGGCTCTTGACTAAAGGGTAAGCCAATAAACCAATAATACCCGTGGGAATAAAGGCCACTATTAATTTTAAAATAATTTTAGGCTCGCGATATAATGTCTTTAAATAAACCGCTAATACAGCTAAAATAGCTCCTAATTGAATAAAGATATCAAAACTTTTGCTAAAATCAGAATTAACAATGCCCAACCATTCACTTAATAAACGAAGGTGGGCTGTTGAAGAAATAGGTAAAAATTCCGTAATCCCCTCTATGGCTCCCAAAATTAAAGCTTGCCACCAGGCCATAAAAATAAAAATCAAATATAAAGATATTTATATTGTAAAGCAATTTTTATTATCCGCCAAGCTTTTGACTGGCTCGCCCAGGCTTGATACAATACCAATATAATCTAATAATTTAATTCTATGGCCAATATTTTTCTTCATGATGAATTTAATCCAGAAGATACCGCAATGCTCCAAGCGCTTTATTCGCGGAGCCCTGAAAGTGTAGAAAAACACACCGAGAAAGTCAAAAAAACTGGTTCAGGTAAATTCATGGAAACTTTTTATATCGGCTATGGCCATGCTAGTATTGCTGACTGCGGTAGCACTACTCTTTTTATTGAAGGTTTAAGTATATTAGCCGATAAAGCTATTCAAGATTGGCCGCTTTACTGTGGCCAAGAAACTAGCACCCGCTATGTTGACATGACTAAACAGCCGATTATTGATCCGCTAAACACTAAAGAATCGCAACAAATCATTAACGACTGGATGGACTTCTATAAATCAGCCATGGAACCGGTCAAAGAACATCTGTGTCACAACTATCCCTGCCAAGCCGACCAAGAGGATAAAGTTTACCAGCGCGCTATCAACGCCCGAGCCTTTGATATTTTACGTTCTTTTCTGCCAGCTGGCATTACTACTCAATTAAGCTGGCACACTAATTTACGACAAGCCTATGATAAAATTACCTGGCTTCGCGGCTACCCTTTAGCTGAGGTGCGACAAATTGCTAAAGATTTAGAACAAATCCTTAAAAAACATTATCCTCATAGTTTCTGCCAAGTTGTAGATGAGGCAGCGGAAAATTATCGGCGCCATATTTTAACTCATAATTATTACTATAATCCTGAGCAGGCGGTTAATTTTCGTTTTACCACCAACATTAAAGACGAAGATTTAGAAAAATGGAATTATGCTCTAACTAACCGCCCGCCCAAAACTAGTCTGCCCTATTTTTTATCTGAGCTAGGACAATGCACTTTTGAATTTCTTTTAGACTATGGCTCTTTCCGCGATATCCAACGTCATCGCCACGGCGTTTGCCGTATTCCTCTTCTTACTTATCAATATGGTTTTGGGCCATGGTATTTAGAAGAATTACCATCAACCTTACGCCAATCAGCCCTTGAACTTATCAAAAAACAAACCCAAGCCATTGCCAATTTACCTACCGATGAGCCCACTAAACAATATTATTTAGCTCTAGGTTTTCTTGTACCTTGTAAAGTAACTTATGGCCTACCGGCCACTGTCTATACTGCCGAACTCCGCTCAGGCGCCACAGTCCATCCCACCCTCCGAGCAATAGCCCACCAAATGATCAAGGCCCTTCAAGACCGTTGGCCACAATTAAAGCTTCATGCCGACCTTGCTCCTAACGCTTGG
>CAZLFO010000034.1:0-6371 GCA_964558835.1 uncultured Gammaproteobacteria bacterium | reverse complement strand
AAACAGAATTTGACTAATTTACGAGTAACCAATGGTCTGGGTAATGATTTATTTGACCGAGAAGGCCGTTGTCAGATAAGCGAATTACCTGATTTTTATTGGCTAAATATTTATTTTCCTAATGCTGGTCATGAATTAGAGCGTTTAGATTATAAACAGAGTTTTAATAAATATTTAAGGCAATTTGTGGCTAATTTACGGCTTAAAAAGCCAGTTATTATTAGCGGTGATTTTAATGTGGCTCATCAGCCAATTGATTTAGCCAATCCTAAGACTAATGAAGGCAATGCTGGCTATACCTTAGAGGAGAGACAATTTTTTGATCAATTGCTTAGTGATGGTTTTATAGATATTTGGCGGTATTTATATCCAGATAAAGTTCAATATACGTGGTGGACCTATCGTTTTCAGGCTCGTTCACGTAATATTGGCTGGCGGATTGATTATTTTCTTCTTAGTCCAGAATTGTTGTCTCGAGTAAAAAGTGTTACTATTTTAGATCAGGAAATGGGTTCAGACCATTGCCCAGTTGAATTAATTATTAGTTAATATGGAGAAATATCAGCATCAAGAATTTGAAGCTAAATGGGAAGCAATTTTTCAAAATAGCGGTCTTTATTGGGCTGGTGAGTCGGTAGATAAGGATAAATATTATGTTTTAGATATGTTTCCCTATCCTTCGGGTAGCGGGCTTCATGTTGGCCATCCTAAAGGTTATATTGCTTCAGATATTGTTGCTCGTTACCAGCGGATGCGCGGTTATGATGTTTTACACCCAATGGGTTGGGATGCTTTTGGTTTGCCAGCTGAAAATTATGCTTTAAAAAATAAGATACACCCTAGTATTGCTGTAGAGCGTAATATTACTATTTTTAAAAAACAATTAAGTATTTTGGGTCTTTCCTATGATTGGCGTCGGGAAATTAAGACCACTGATCCTAGTTATTACCGCTGGACTCAGTGGATTTTTCTGCAGTTTTATAATTCTTTTTACGACCGTAAGGCGGGGAGAGCTCGGCCAATTAGTGAATTGACAGTACCTAAAGGACTAAAACCCGAAGAACGTCGTGCTTTTATAGATAATCATCGCTTAGCCTATGAATCTAGTAGGCCCATTAATTGGTGCCCTACTTGTAAAACCGGTTTAGCTAAGGAAGATTTAGAGGAGGGGAGATGTGAACGTTGCGGCTCTAAGGTTGAGTTAAAACCGCTGCGGCAATGGGTACTACGCATTACGGAGTATGCTGACCGCCTATTAGATGATCTAAATTTGCTACCTGAATGGGAAGAATCAATTAAGGACATGCAAAGAGCCTGGATTGGTCGAAGCCGGGGAGTAAATGTTAATTTTATTATTAGGGCCGGAAAACAGGAAATAGGTAATGTAGCAGTTTTTACTACCAGACCAGATACTTTGTTTGGTTGTACCTATGTAGCTATTTGTCCCGAACAGCCGCTACTACTAGAAATGGCATCTTATATTAACAATTGGCCTGAAATTAAGCAGTATATTCATCAGGCTAGTCAGAAGACTGAATTAGACAGGACTGACTTAAATAAAGATAAAACTGGTATTCGACTAGAAGGTTGTGAAGCTATTAATCCAGTAACTCATCAGGCTGTACCTATTTTTGTGGCAGATTATGTGCTAGATAATTATGGTCAGGGAGCCATTATGGCCGTTCCAGCCCATGATGAACGGGACTATGCCTTTGCTAAAAAATATGGTTTGCCAATTTTACCAGTAATTATTAGTCCAGATCATCGCTTACCCTATACTGGTTCTGGTAAATTAATTAATTCTCAATTCCTAGATGGTTTAGAAGTAGATGAGGCTCAAAAGGTTATAACTGATTGGTTAGTAGAGCAAGGGGTGGGGGAAGAGGCGACAAATTATCGGCTAGAGGATTGGACTTTTTCTCGTCAACGTTATTGGGGCGAGCCGATTCCAATAATTCATTGTCCTTGTTGTGGTACCGTTCCAGTGCCAGTTGAGGAGTTGCCCGTGCTTTTGCCTATGGTGGATCATTATGAACCTAGCGGTACGGGCGAGTCACCACTTATCACTATTAAAGAGTGGTTTCACACTACTTGTCCACAATGTGGTAGTCCAGCAGAACGCGAAGTTAACACTATGCCTCAATGGGCTGGTTCATCATGGTATTATTTACGTTATCTGGATCCTTTAAATGATAAATGTTTAGTAGATTATGAAATAGAGCGAAAATGGTCGCCTGTTGATCTTTATGTGGGCGGAGCCGAGCATGCGACGCGTCATCTTATTTATGCTCGTTTTTGGCATAAATTTTTATATGATTTAGGTATTGTTAATTATCCTGAGCCGTTTACCAAACTACGCCATGTTGGTCTTATTATTGGTGAAGATGGGCGTAAAATGAGCAAGCGATGGGGGAATATTGTAAATCCTGATGATATGGTAGCTAAGTTTGGGGCTGACGCTTTACGGCTTTATGAAATGTTTATGGGTCCATTTGATCAATCTAGCGAGTGGCACACCAATGGACTTAAGGGGACTCGTAGGTTTTTGGATAAAGTTTGGTCTTTACAAGCTAAAATTATTGATCAAGCTAATAATTTGCAGTTGGAAGCTCAGATAGAGAGCACCATTGCTAAAGTCGGAGATGATATTGAAAATTTTAAATTTAATACAGCCATAAGCGCTCTGATGATTTTAGTGAATAAATTATGTGAACAGCCATTAATAAATCGTGATAGTTATTTAAAATTATTAATTATTCTATCACCATTTGCTCCTTATTTGACTCAAGAATTATGGTCTATTTTTGGTCATAAAGGATTTATTTTTCAGGAAACTTGGCCGACCATTAATAATCAATTACTACAAACTGAAATGACGACTTTAATTGTTCAGTTTAATGGTAAAACTAGAGGAACCCTTGCTTTATCTAAAAATGTGTCACAACAAGAAGTTATTGATATTATTAAACACACACCCGAATTAAATAAATATTGGCTAGGCCAGACTGAACCACAAAAAATTATATTTTTACCTAACAAATTAATTAACTTTGTATTTTAATGGCATCTTCAAATAATTATTACCAGCTTAATAATAATTTACGCCGAGAGACAGAAGAACTATCCCGGCTTTATGGTGTCAGGCCTAGCCATCGTCATAGCCAGGTTTTTTTAATTGAACCGAGGGTTTATCAAAAATTGGTAGAAATAGCTAACATTCAGCCTAGTGATGAAATTTTAGAAATCGGACCGGGCTGGGGGTTTTTAACTATGACCTTAGCCCAGAAAGCTAAAAGCGTTACTGCCATTGAGTTAGACCCTCTTTTGGCCGAAATTCTGCCAACTCGTTTTCTAGCGGCTGGCTTTCATAATATAATAGTGGTTCATCACGATGTGTTATCAGTGGTTATTAACCGCCCTGAGCTAGCCACAAAACCACGACTGACCAATATTTCCCTACCTTCTTCCTATAAATTAGTAGCTAATTTGCCATACAATATTACCTCGGTTTGTCTTAGAAGATTTTTATCTGGTGAGGTAGAGCGACCATCGTTAATGGTGGTAATGGTACAAAAAGAAGTTGCTGAGCGGCTGACGGCTAAGCCAGGCCAAATGAGCCTTCTAAGTTTACTTAGTCAATATTATAGTAACCCCACTTATATAGTTGATGTACCAGCTGCTAATTTTTGGCCCAAACCTCAAGTAGACAGTGCTATAGTAAGTCTTCAATTAAAACAGCCGTCATTATCAGTTGAAGATGAAAAATGGCTATGGCGATTAGCGCGAATTGGTTTTAGCTCCCGTCGTAAGATGCTAAGAAATAACTTATCTGCCGGACTGCAAATAGAAGAATCTGCGGTAATCAATTATTTAACGCAAATACAGCAAAATGTTAATTGTCGGGCTCAAGACCTATCTATTAACCAGTGGATAGAACTAGTTGGCATCTTTAAAAATAATATGATATAATGACAACATTAAATATATCTTTATTTATGTCGTATTTATAATATGGCCCATATTCATATTAATCCAGACGATCAAAGGCCAATGACGCCTGAGGAATTTGCTTTATGGAAAGCTCGACTTCGGGCTCAACGGCAAAAGAATTGGTCACTGGCTGGGTTAAGTACCTTGACTGTAGCCATTATGGTGATGTGGTTTCTACAGTTTAAACAAAACATAACAGCGCCGCTTTATCGTCAACTTGGTTTTAGCAGTAATAAAGAGATAGAAGATGTTTTAAGTGGTCAGACAATGGTCAGTAAAGAGGATCAAGAAGATGCTGCCCTAAAAACGCAAGATACAGATAAAGATGGTTTAAGTGATTATGACGAGCTAAATATATATAATACCTCGCCATTTTTAGAGGATAGTGACAGTGACGGTGTTTTGGATAAAGTAGAGGTTGAGCGTGGTCAAGACCCTAATTGCCCTATAGGCAAAGATTGTACTGGGTCTTTACTTACTAATCCGTCAGCTGCCGCTACTAATTCTCCCGGAGCTAGCGCTGCTGTCTCTGAGCTTATTAGTCAGCCAGTTGCTACTTCCTCAAACTCTGGTGATATGGGGTTGGGAAGTCTGTTGCCCGCTGATGCTAGTAGTCTGAGGCAAGTTTTATTAGAATCAGGTATGGACCAAACTATGCTTGATCAGTTTAGCGATGAGGATCTTCTAGGGGCTTACCAAGAAGCTTTTAAATAATGAACTACATTTTTTTATGAAAAAAATGATTCTTGGGCTGATAACGGTATCTATATTAATATCATCTATTTTTTGTAGCTATACTATTTCTGTTCCTAGCGCTCAGGCAGTAGTCATAACTGGCGATCTACCAGCTATGGCTAAAGATATAAAAGATACTATTTGGAATAAATTATTAACTGCCCTTACGAAAGCTGCTAATAAAACCTATGCCACTTTATTAAATAAATATTTAACACAAATAGCCACCCAAACAGCTGTTTATGCTGCTAGTGGTTTTAAAGGACAAAAGCCGGCCTTTTTAACGATGAAGAAAGATGAGTTTTGGAGGCAGGTTGCTAGCGAGGCGGCCGGGGGGTTTATAGAAAATTATTTTGGCGCCCTCAAAGAGGGTAGTAAACAAGTTGTTCAAACCAAGGAGAGCCGTAATTGTGTAGCCACTGACGGGGCAACTTCCACGGTCACCGTTATTTATGAAAAATTAATGACGGTTGACCCCGTAACCTTAGTTCCCGCGACTCCTTCTTCTACTGTATCTTTGCGCTTTTATCATCCGTCTACCAGTACTGCCTATACGCAGTATGCTGATGTTTTAGAGGCAAGTAATAATTCCAATGATTTTTTTTCACAGAATTGTATAAGTGCATTTTCTGAAGCTTTGGCAATATTAGATGCCGGTGGAGGTGAACAGACTGGCTATGCTGATAATCGTATATTTAGCAATATGAAAGTTGGCGGTTTAGATATTGGTACCGGCTTAAATAATCTTAATGTTTGTCAACCATCTAGCATGATGGTATCTCTAAAAATAGGACTAGGCTTGCCTGGCATTCCTGGATCTAAGGGTGATCAGCCCTCCTGTGATTGGATGGAGATGAAGAAAAATTGGTCTCAAGCTGTTCAGGATTCAATTACTAACGAAAAAGAATATATTAAAAATATCCAGAACATGTTTGATATTGGCAGTAATGATTTAAGTATCGCCTTTTCTTTAAGTGTTGGCCAGGATACTTTAATGAAACATTCAGTTTCTAGTGAAGAGTCCGAAATCAATATGGGTAATGGCTATCTGGCTAATACTAATGTCGCTGGGCGTAAAATAGAGTTACCAGGCGGTACTGAGCTTAAACTTAAGCTTGCCCAAGAAAATATATCTAGTCCTTGGCTTACTAAGACAGAGGATGCTTTTGTTAATGCCGCCCAGGTTTTTATTTCCGTATTAAGCCAAAAATTATATGAAAAAGGCATGGCTAAGTTGATGGCCCTAGTAGCTGGTAAGCCGGCGGGACAAGGTGGGAGCAGTGGAGCTACCCCAGTGCAATTAATGGATTATTATGGAGTTAGTACTTTTGGCCAAGCACAATCCGAAGCTTTAATGCAGCCACTTTTAGACATGAATTTTGGTCCAGGTCAGAGCATAGATTTATTAAGTAATTTAGCTTCTTGTCCAGATATTAATAATCCGGGACCAATGAATTGTGTAATTAATAATAATTTCGTTCAAGCCATTAATGATGGATTGACGGTAGGTGAGGCCTTAAAGAAGAATTTGTGAAATAAAAATGTGCATTTTGGGGGTTCTATGACTGCTTCTGGATTTAATATCGAGTCGGGTGAAATTAGCTGGCGGGATATGAAAATTCTACGTAAATATCGTATCTTGCCAG
>CAZLFO010000033.1:0-6456 GCA_964558835.1 uncultured Gammaproteobacteria bacterium | reverse complement strand
ATTGGGTATCAACACCTAAATTCATCAAATTACTCACTGCTAAATCCAACATCTGACGAGAAATATCTACCGCAAAATAAGTAAAATTATAGCCATCTTTTTTAAGCTCTTTAAGTAGCGGCTTCTCGCTAGAAGCATCACCGCAGCCAAGACTAACTAAAGCAATTCTTTGTTTCTTTTTTAGTTCCTTGGTTATAAGGTCATAATACTCAGGCGATGAAAAATCAACCGGCACTGACTTAGCTGAATGATCATAAGAACCATAATACAGATCAGCTCCTTCTTCAGTGTAAAAAAATTTCTGATCCAAATCACGATTTTTTAGACAATCAATTAATGATTTATCTAATTCTAGATCAGAGATTAAGGAATTAATAGAGGTCATATTATTAAAATTATGTAGAAAATGTAGATATACCCAATTTAATTGGTGAACTGGGGTTAATATAGCCTTCACGAAACTGAAACTCGGCTTTAAAATTATGGCCATCACTAGAAATTAATAAAACATCAGCTGTTTGATTAAATTGCGGATCAATAATTAATTTTTCAAATAAACTTTTGTCAGTTAGCTGCCAAATAATATCACTGGCATGATCATAAATTAGATTATACATCCTAGAATCAAGATCCACAAATTGTTTTTTGTATAACTCCTCTTTAATAGCCGCTAAACTAGAGAAATGACCCTCTTGTAAAAAGTGCTGCCAATTAGCCGTAGCCTCATCAATAGTTAAACCTTCGCGGTCATAATCTAAAATTTCTTTCATCGGTAATAGGATAGCTTGCGTTTCAAAAGCCATACGCACTTGCCTATTACTGGCTAAATTACTAATGGTACTAAGATTGTGCTGTCGGTCAACAATTTTTAATAACAGGCAACGGACATCCTGCCCTCCAGCCCACAGTAAACGTTCTATGTCATCAGCAAACTCTTGACCTTGACAATAAAAACTGCCTCGATTTTTTGTTACCGCATCTACTAAAAAACCAACCTCCGGACCAAACTGCAGATAAATATCTCCCATTAAGCAATCTTTACAATCTTCTACTGTATCATGAAGTAGGGCAGCTGCAGTAAGTACCGGGTCAGTAAATTTTTGAGCTAAAATTTCTGCCACTGCTAAAGGATGAATAAAATAGGGTTGGCCTGATTTTCGTTTCTGTCCAGCATGTAGATGATAGGCTAAATGCCAAGCTTGCTCTAATAATAATTTTTGATCAGCGGCTAAATTAGGAAAATAATGTAACAGTTTTTTAGTTGACCACCGACTAACCATCATATTATTCAGTTACTAAATTTTCTAAGGCTGCATATTGAGATGGCTTATCTTGGGGTATAAGGATAGCGATACGGTTGCCTGGTTCGGCTCGAAAATAATTAACGCTGGCTGTAAGTAACCGCCACCGTTGTTCACCATAGACAGCATAATAACAGCCATCAGAGCCTCGTTCTAGGGTAGCTATTAAGCGACGACGTTCTACTGGCCCAATTTGTTTATAGACAAATTGACCATTAGGACCGATAGTTAATCTTAGGCTATCGCCCTCTACCAGTTTAGACTTAGAAGCATAATTAGCGGGCACTTCATAGACCTGATTATTGTTAGCCACCATTTGTTCTCCATTAAAATAACCTTCAATAGTAAAACCAAGCTGACCAGCTACTATTTCTTCTGAGGTATGATCTAAAGATTGCAATAAATGATTAACATCAGCCATAAGCGCTGTTAACCTTTTAGCTATGGACTGTAAAATTTTTATTTCTTTCTCTGACAATAAATACTCCCCCTTTTTAGTCTTAAGGGGTTGATCATTGACTACTGAGGAAGAAGGTGATGGCGTGCTATCAGTTTGATCATTGTGATCAAAATTAATGGTTTCTTCTGGTTGCCATACCTGCTCCTCGTCTCCTTGATTATTAACTAATTTTTGTGACATATTAATCAAGATTCATTTTACTGCGTTGGATAATTTCGGCCTCAATTAAAGACCGGTCTTGACCATATTTGAGGCGACTTAGCTCCCGAATTTTTTCCGCCATCTCCAGGTCACAATTGCCAAATAATGGCCAGGGTGTCTTCAAGGTAAAAGGCCGAGAAGACATATTGTCAACTAAAAGTTTAATATAGGCTGTGTATTTCTCCACATTGATAAGGTCATAAGCATCAAAGGTCGGAGCAAATTCTTTTTGCAGAACCTCAGCATCTTCCGAACCCACCTTAAAACTAATTAGCGTGCCCACATTACCAAACACTGCGTCTTTAATGGCGGTATCTCCACGGTTAATAAGCTGACCGATATACTGATGAGCAATAATTAGGCCAAGCCCATATTTTCTAGCTTCAGACAAAATCTGGCAAATAGAATTAGTAGTAAAATTTTGAAACTCATCAATATAGAGAAAAAAATTATGGCGCTCTTCTTTGGGCATATCAGCCCGAGATAAAGCGGCCACTAACAATTTACCCACTAAAATCATGCCCAGTAGATAAGCATTCATTTCACCTACTAGACCCTTTGGCAAACTAACTAATAAAATTTTGTGCTGATCCATAATCTCCCGAAAATTAATAGCGCTTTTCTGCTGAGCAATAATCGGACGCATCATGTCATTAGAAATAAACGAGGTTAATTTAGAAGTAATGTAGGGTACAACATTAGCTAACGCCGCATCACCTCCAGCTTTCTCAGCTTCTTTGCGCCAAAAATCAACCACCGTAGGGTCAGAGCAACGCGCTAACTTAAGATGGCGAAAATCAGCATCAGCTAAAACTCGAGGAATTTCCATGAGGGTTGAACCTGTCTCCGGATCAGACATAACCAAAAGCATCGCATTACGCATATATTGTTCAAAAATTGGTCCACCGGTAGTCTTTAGGTCATAAAGCTTATCAAAAATACCAATCATTTCGTTAATCACAAAAGTCTTTTGCTCGGGATAGCGAGGATCAAACTCCAACAGATTAAGCCCCATTGGTCGCTCTAAATCAGCCGGCGCGAATAGAACTACATCCTCAGCTCGTTCTGCTGGTACTCTGGCTAGAATATCATCAACTAAATCACCATGCGGATCAATTACACAAAGACCCTGACCATTAAGTACATCTTGGATAGCCATATTAGCTAAAAGCACTGATTTACCAACACCTGATTTACCAATAATATAGGTGTGGCGCAAGCGGTCATCTTCTTTGATATGAATCTCCCGTTTTATTTCCCGAAAAATATTATAACCCAAGAGTAAACCCTCGCTGGGAATCTCTGATGGGGCAGACGCTTGTTTGGCTGTCAGCCATAAAATATTGGGCGTCTCTGCATTACGTAAAGGAAAATGATATAAACTAGCTAATTCTTCAGTGTTTAGCAAGAAACTAGATTTCTCGTCAAAACGACGATAAATAAATTGCTGGATTAACTTTTTAGCTGGTTTACGCCGTGGCTTAGACTGAAAGCTATTACCATATTCATAATAATTATATTGACTCATGGCATTGGCTAAATCACTCAATAGACTATCGGCTCGCCCCTGATTATTAGCGCAAGCCACCAGACGTAAATTAACATCCAGGCCGGCTTTAGAGTTTTTTTGTTCCATTAATTTTAGCATTTCTTCCTCCATAGCCGTTAAACGTTTTTCAGCTTGCTTAGTGACCTCTTCTTCTTTTTTGGTCTTGTTACTGCTAAAAGCATCTGACCAAAAATCACCCAGCGATGACCAAAAACTAGTTTTGAGAGCCGCACTCACTGATTTCTTTTTATAGGCTAGCTGAACAATTTTTTTTACTGCCCCATGCCAGCTCCCATAGGCACTACGCACTGTATACTGGATGGCCAAACTCTCTCCTAGAGATAATTTAGACATGACATTAAGCTGAGAATTCATTAAATCAACTTCCTGCTGGTTGTATGTTTTAAGCGGCAAGGCATAATGTTTAGTTGTTTTAAGAGAACCAACAGTAATAGCACCCTGGGCCGTAAATATATTATAATCAGCCACTTCTTCTAATACTGCACTAGGGTAATGGGCGTTAATTTGCTGTTCTAAATAGCGAGCTGCTCGCCGTGGAGCTACCACATAAAAAGCTATGGTGCTACTATTGGCCACAATCTCAAAAGAAAAATGATCATCTCGCCCCCACAACCACACTGCCCACCCTCTCTGAGCTCTAAGCCCACCAATACTAGCAAAAATTATTTCCGCACACGAAATTTCTTCCCGCATCTGTTGAACAGTAAAATCTTGATTTTGGTCTTTGGGCCGATCTTTGGTCAATTTTACTAAATAAATAGCATGGTCAAAATAACCATGATTCTGACACCACTGCCAAATTATAGTCCGCCAGGTCCAAATCACCAACCAAACTAAAGCGGCAGCAATTATGATCCCAATAAGTGCCATTAATGGATTGCCAGCGATCAATGATACAAGCTGATTCATATTATTTATCTTTTAGAGCAATAATGCGGTCAGTTTTTATCTTGACCTCCTGTTCTAAAAAAAACTTGTTAATCCCCGGAATAATAGATAGAAAATGACGGATTAAATTCATAATCTTCCGCCACTGTGATTTAACGTGGTCTAGCAGAAGATCAATCTGCTTTACTGTCTGCGCTCCAGCTTCTTGAAGTTCCTGTTGTTTTTCTGAAGATAGAGATAAATAAATATCGGTTAAACCATCTTCTAAAATATCATCAATGGCTGCTTGTCGCGGGGTAAGAGGTGCTACATAACTAGTTGAGGGCACAGATGACTGGTTAGCCGGAGCAGCCACCACTGCTGATTCTAAAGTTTCAATACTAGCTGGTGACGCCTCTCTCTGTTTTTCCTTAGTGGCTACCTGCTCAACCTCAGGGCCAATGGGTGGTCGCTCTATCTTTTTAGACCGTAATTGTTCTTGGGGCATAAATATAGTATTATATAAAAGAATTATACCACAATTTTTCCTTAGAGATAAAATTGTCGCTTTCTATTATCTTATGCTATACTTTAAGGAAAAGCAATAACTAAAATTTTATATGAGCCAATACTTAAAAATCTCACCAAAAATTGAAGAATTGGTTATTGACAATCCTAAAACTACCGCATCGGTTAGCTGGATTAATATAAATAGTGCCGGCAAAACTGAAATAGCCTATTTACTAAAGCGTCAACATTTTAATCTGAGCCACCTGAAACAATCTCTATCCCGCAACATTGCTCAAAGAGCTATTATTGAGAAAGAAAAAGACTATATTTTTATTGTCCTTCATTTTCCCATTATTAAAAATGGGCTCGTCGTGCCTTCAGAAATTGATTTTTTTATGGGTCACGGATATTTAGTGACAGTGCATAATGGCGACTTACCTCCGCTAAATTACTTCTTCAACCTCTGCAGAAAAGACGAAGATTCTACCCTAGCCTATGAGCTAGAATCCTCGTCCATTTTACTCTATGAAATTTTAGAGCACCTTATGCACTATTGCTATCAGATACTAGATGAACACAGTAAACGTATTGCCGTTGCCCAAGATATAGTGTTTACTATTGACAGTGACCAACGCCAAACAGCCCAAGAGCTTTTAACTTTACGTTATAATATCATTAAAATCCGCCGTATTCTGCAAAATCACAAAAACATCTTACAAAACCTGACTACCATGAAAAGCAGCTTGGTACCAGCCAATGAACTTAAAAAATATTATTCTACTCTAGTAGATCTCTCCAAAAGAATTTGGGAAAACCTAGATAACCAAAAAGAAATGATTGAAGTACTGCACGACACTAATGAATCACTGCTTAATGACCAAATCAATCAAATAATGAAAACTCTAACTATTTTTTCTGTCATTATCTTGCCCCTTAACCTCATTGCCGCTATTTTTGGCATGAACATAATAGCGGGTATGCCCTTTATTAACAGCCAACATGGCTTTTGGTATATTATGATTCTTATGATCTTGCCAACTGCTGTCATGCTTTTTTATTTCAAACGGAAGCACTGGTTATAATATCTTCCAACTCACTTAAAGTTTTAATTTGCATCAGTCGCTCGCGCCAATATTTAGCTTGCGGCCAGCCCTTAACATACCAAGCTAAAAACTTACGAAACTCAATAAGGCCAGCTTCTCCTTTATAAGATACTATCAACTGGGCGTGATATCTTATTAGCCTCATTAATTCAGCCCAAGATAAATTAATTGTTTGTTGCTTTTTTATTTCCTGAAAAATCCATGGCCGGCTTAAGGCTCCGCGACCAATCATCAGCCCATCAGCTAGACTTTTTTGAAGCATTACTTGAGCTGTGGTTAAATCAACTATTCCGCCGTTAGCAATTAAAACTCCACCCACATAGGGACGGCAGGCCGCAATAGCCGCTGGATCTATTGGCCCACTAAACCCTCCACTAACGCTACGGCCGTGGACGGTTACTGCCGCCAATGGTAAATCAGCTAAATAAGCTACTAATTGTTGAG